>JAIBJL010000317.1 GCA_020029545.1 Gammaproteobacteria bacterium | reverse complement strand
AGACCGCAACGCGCGATGCGGCGAATTTCTCGCTCGGCAGCAAATCGGTGGTTGGCGCCGCCACCCTGGACGCGGTGCTGGCTTACGCCATCGTAAACGAAAAAGAACCCCACACGCTGGAGACCGGTTTTCTCAGCAATCAAACGTATCGCATGAGCTACGACCTCAACCACGACCCGTATGCTCCCATATTTACATTCATCGATGAGTCGGATCCGCGTGATGCCAACAGCGTCAGCGATCCGGCGCGCTACCATCTCGACTATCTTCAGGTGACTGCGTCGGATATCGAAGAACGGGATGGATCTCTCAAGGTCAATGTGAAGCTGAATCTGTCCGATGCGCGGAATTACCTGAAGTTCGGCGGCAAACTGCAGCAACGCCACCGTTCGGCAGACGTCGACCGCGATGTGTTCGATGCGGGTGCGCAACCCCTTAACATGCTCGGTCTAGTCGGCAGTTCACTGGTCGAGTTGGCCACCTCAAGCTATCGCTTCGGCCCCGTACCGAATGCCGGCGCCGTGCAAGGGCTGCTGAGCACGAATCCTGGTGTATTTGCCGAAAACAGCACCCAGACACTCATCAATTCCACTTCGGGTGATTCGCGCGTTACCGAAAACCTGTGGGCTGCCTACGGTATGGGAAAGTTTGTCATGGGCCAATGGACCATGCTGGGAGGCGTGCGCATCGAGGGCACGGACGTCGACTCGCAGGGCAACCAAATGTCGCTGGATCACAGTGGCCAGTTGCAAGGCTTCCAGTCCGTGCACGCTTCCAACAACTATGTCGAGATTCTGCCTGGCCTGCACCTGCGCTACGAACCCAGCGTCGGTCTGCTCTACCGTGGCTCGATCACCCGCACGATGTCTCGCCCGAACAATTCAGACATCGCGCCTTATCGCACCTTGAGCTTCATCGATCGCCGCAGCCGCGTTGGCGCGCCGGACCTCAAGCCATACCAGGCGACGAACTTCGACTTCTCCATCGACAAGTACGATGAGTCGTATGGTCTGGTGTCGCTCGCACTGTTCTACAAGAAGATCGAACACTTCATCACCGATGCTCAGTACCCAGTCACGATCGGCAATCTCGGGGAGTTCATTGAATTCAGGCGCGTCAACGGCGAGGCAGCCAAGGCGATGGGGCTCGAGCTCAGCTGGCAAAGCCCTTCCTGGAGCCTACCGCTGCGCCTCGGTACTGGATCGCTCGAAGCGAACTACAACTTCAACCATGGCATCGCACATCATCCGACACGGCCAGGAGAGACATTTCCTCTGCCGCGTGCGGTAGATCATCAGGCTGGACTAAAATTCCATGACGTGCATGACAATCTATCATTCGACACGAGTCTGACCTATCGCTCCGGCTGGTGGGAGGATCTGATCGCGGCTGGTTTCGACAATTACATCAAGAGCACTTGGGATGCAGAGATGAGCGCCACCTACAAGGTGAGCAAGACCACGCGCATTACAGCCGGTATCAGCAATCTGCTCAATCTTCCAACCTCGCACTATGCCGGATCTCAAGAGCGCATGAACGATTGGCAAAGAAACGGCCGAGAAATGAATCTCGGTATTCAATGGAAGATGTAGGGACGGTAAGCGGCCTGGTCGCAGGACCGACCGTAGGCGCATTCATGCATCGAGAAACAAAAGCTCGGCGCGATCAACCAGGCTGGCCGAGGACCTTGATTGCGTTGCACACCGCTTGATCGACTGAACCGGTGTGCGCTGCCGTCATTTGCCACGACGAAATGACACGGTTGCCTTCAGTCCCGGCGAGTTGTCGGATAGCACCAGCGACGCGCCGTGCAGGTTGGCGATGGAATTCACCAGCGACAGGCCGAGGCCATAACCGCGCGACGAGCGGCTGCCGCTCAATCGATAGAACCGCCGCAACACCTTGGCGCGCTCGTGCTCCGGTATACCCGGGCCGGAATCGGCCACTGTCGTAACCACTGCGTCCGGCAAGACAGTCACCGACACGACAACCTGCGTACCCGACGGCGTATGCCGCAACGCGTTCTCGATTAAATTGCTGAACAGCTGCGTCAACAGTTCCTGGTCGCCGTCCATAGTCACACCGTCCATCAGGCGCTGCTGTAATGACTTGCCTTCATCCTCAGCGACCGGAACGTACATGGCACAGAGCTCTTTCAGCAACCCGCTCAACGATAGCTCGTGGAACGCAGCAAGCCTGGTGCCTGCATCGACCTGCGAAATACGCAGCAGCGCACTGAAGATCCCGAGCAGTTCGTCGGTGTCCTCGACAGCTTGAGTTACCGCCGTGGAATAGTGATCGACGGTGGTCGACTTGTCGCGTGCATCCTCCAGGCGTTTGCGCAGGTGAGTCAGCGGGGTCCTCAGGTCGTGCGCAATATCGCTCGATACCTGCTGCAGGTTTTCCAGCAGCTCGCTGATCCGGTCGAGCATGAGATTGATCGAGCCCGCCAGCCGATCCAACTCGTCGTCGTTGCCGCGCAGCGCGATGCGATCGTTGAAGCGGCCCGCGACGATGGCGTTGCATGTCCTCGCAATCGCATCGACCCGCCGGAGGAACTGCATGCTGAATACACTGCCACCCGCGGCGGCGAGCAGGAGGGTGATGGCAGTGACCCAGCCGAACGCATGAATGAGCCGGGTGCGTGTCGCGACGATGGTCGCCGTATCGCGGCCAATGAACAGATAGACATCGTTGGCGAGAGCTACGCCCTTGCCCAACACTGTTCCACGCCCATAGGCATCGGGTCTGTTGGCCGGCCTCAGCGTACGACCTGATGTCCCTCGATCCAAACTCGTCCCGTTGGCGCGAGCACCGTCGGAGGGTGATCGGTACGGTCGCGTGAGCCACATCAGACCCACCTTCTCATCGAGCGCATCCAGGTTGCCGGCGCGCTTGCCGCTGCCGTCGGCGAGATAGATATATTCACCGGTCCAGTCAGTGTTGGTTGCGTCCGATCCGAGCCGCTGTTGCACCACTTCTACCGCTTCTCGAATGCCTTGCCCGCGAAAGCCGTTCTCGATGGTGCCGATATCGGCGTCGATCACACGCTCCAGCTCCGCCCGCTGGGTGCCCTCCACGATCCAGTAGGTCAGGCCCATCAATACGCCGGCCAGCCCCAGGAACAGCACTGCGAACAGCGCAGCGAGCCGAAAGCTCTCCGTATGAATGATCCTAAGACGGCGCAAGGAATTTATATCCAGCGCCACGAATCGTCTGGATCGGATCGACTGCCGAGTCGGCGTTGAGCTTCGCACGCAAGCGGCTGATGTGGCTTTCCACCACGCTCGTCTGCGGATCGAAGTGAATGTCCCAGACGTTCTCCAGCAGCATGGCCCGGGTGACCAGACGGTTGGCGTTGCGCATCAGGTATTCGAGCAGCCTGAACTCCTGCGGCAGCAGTTCGATGGCCCTGCCCGCCCGGATAAGTGTTCGCTGCAACAGGTCGAGTTCCACATCTCCCGCGCGCAATACGGTCACCGCCTGATCCGCCGGGCGCCGCCCGAGCACGCGAATTCGAGCGAGCAATTCGACGAACGCGAACGGCTTGACCAGGTAGTCCTCTGCACCGGCTTCCAAGCCATTCACCCGATCGTCGATGCCGCTCATGGTCGTCAGGAAGATCACGGGTGTCCGTACACCTGCGGCCCGCAACTGCCTCACCAGGCTCAGCCCGTCCAGCCCCGGCAGCATGCGGTCCAGCACGATCACCTGGTGTTCGGGCTCACGCGCCAGTCGCAAGCCGCTAGCGCCGTCCGCCGCATGCACGACCGAATGACCGTGATCACGGAAACCTGCGGCCAACGAGTCGGCCAGTTCGATGTCGTCCTCGATCAGCAGCAGATTCATCGCGCGATGCGCCAACTGGGGTGTTCTGCCTGGCGACTATACGCCCGCACACCAACCGCGTTTCTTACAGGGATATACAGTTCGGCCCAAACGCGCGTGCTAGCGTTCGCGGCTCTGGCTCCTATCACGACATTTATTGGGGAGGGCCCCGAATGCGCCGCAGAGTTTGGCCGATCGTCGCAGCAGTTGCCACCCTGGCTGCAGGCTGTACGACGACACCATTGAACTTGCCGGCAAGCGCTGCGCCCCAGGCGTTTCAACAGCAGGCCACCGGCGGTCCGCCATCCTGGCCGTCGACCGACTGGCAGCGCGGCTTTTCCAGTCCCGAACTCGAGGCGCTCATCAGTCTCGCCCAACGCGACAACCTGGACCTCATGGCCGCAACTTTGCGGGTCCGCCAAGCGGATGCCCGTGCTCGGGCCGCAGGCGCGGCCATCCTTCCGCAACTCGATGGCTCAGCCAACATCGATCGCATCGGCGGCCGGGCGCACGGCGCCACCGCGCATGAAACGGACTGGTCGGCGTTGCTGTCGGCCAGCTACGAGATCGATTTCTGGGGCAGGAATCGCGCCACATTGGATTCAGCCCGCCTCTCGGTCGTTGCTACCCAGACCGATCGCGCAACGCTGGCGCTCACCACGGCGACCAGTGTTGCCAACACTTATTTTCAGGTTCTCTCGTTGCGTGAGCAACTGTCGCTGGCGCAAGCCAACCTGAGGACGGCGAACGAACTGTTGCAGGTATTCGAGGCCCGCTTCAATGCAGGCTCGGCTACGCCCGGGCAAGTTGCTTCGCAGCGGGCTGCCGTCGCCAATGCACAGCTCGCGATTGCGCCGCTCGAACAGCAGGAGATCGATGCGCGAGGGGCGCTGGCAGTGCTGGCAGGCCGCGCCCCAGAGAATTTCAGCGTTGCGGCGGACCGCCTCGACGAATTGACGGAGCCTCGCATCGTTCCCGGACTGCCTTCCGATCTCCTCACGCGACGTCCAGACATCCTCGGCGCCGAAGCGAATCTGCGGGCAGCGCATGCGGATCTCGCGGCGGCGCGGTCCGCAATGTTTCCTTCACTCAGCCTGACCGCAAGCGGCGGACTGCAGAATCCGGCCGTACAGGCCGCGGTCATCACGCTCGAAGGCACAGGATATACGACGTCATTGGGTGCCTCGCTAGTGCAGACAATTTTCGATGGCGGTCGCAATCGAGCGCAGCGCGATGCAGCCGAGGCGCGGCAGGAGGAACTGGTTGCTGCTTATCGAGCGTCCATCCTTAACGCACTGCTGGATGTCGAGTCGGCGTTGTCGGCCTTGCATCATCTCGACGCGCAACGCTCGGCTCAACAGGAAAATCTGGCGCAGAGCGAGCGCGCCTTCGAAGGCGCCCAGCTGCGATTGCGTGCCGGGGCCGGCGACTATCTGAGCGTGCTCGATGCGCAACGCACCGTCTACGCCGCACGCGATCAAGTCCGCCAGTACCGACTCGCGCGCCTGCAGGCCATCGTCGGACTGATCAAAAGCCTGGGCGGCGGTTGGCAGGAGCCGGCAGCAGTCGCGCAAGCCCAATGAACTGCAGCCAACCATACATGCACGTACTGGTACGCATATCGATGATTCAAGTACCAACGATTCGAACCATGTCAGTGCGTGCGCTATTGGTGGCTCTGGCGTTGAGCCTGCTGAACGCCTGCCATGATAACGACCCCGCGACCGAAGCCGCTGCGGCAAAACGCGAAACGGAAACTCCGGCAGCCGAAGGCCGTGTCGAACTCGAACCGGAAGACGCCGAAAAACTTGGCGTTGCGACGCTTTCGGCCACGGCAGCGACGTACACCGGCGAAGCTACCGGTTTCGGTGTGGTGCTCGGCCACGACGTCATCGCGCAAGCCGTGGCAGAGATCGCCACCGCCGAAGCCTCGCTGCATCAGAGCCAGCTCGCCCTGGCCCGCGTCAAAGCGCTCGCCGCCACGCCCGGTGCAATGTCGTTCGAAATCCAGGAAACAGCGGAGCGCCAGGTCACGACCGACGATATCGCATTGACACTCGCGCGCCGCAAGTTCTCCGCCATGTTCGGAGAACATCCGCCGTGGGAAAGCGCTGCGAGCCCGATCGTTCGCGACATCGCAGGCGGCAAGCTAAAAATCGTGCGCGCTACG
>JAIBJL010000316.1 GCA_020029545.1 Gammaproteobacteria bacterium | reverse complement strand
ACGTCGCGTAAACACATAGATGCTGCGACGATTCTGATCGTGCGGATTCTCCGAGACCGGCCAGGCGTTGCGATTGGGTCCGAAAGTGAAATTCGGCGGGACGGGCGGGAAGACAGCCGGTCCGCCCAGCTTCACTTCGAGCAGGCCGGAGGCCGCGAGCAGCGAATCGCGAATCTGCTCGGCGTCCAGCCGCAGCCGCGGGAACGTCGCCAGCAACCGATTGTTGGGATCAACCGCCAGTGCGTCCGGTCGCGCTTCCGATGCCTGTCGATACGTGCTCGACAGCAGAATCTCACGCTGCAGCTTCTTGACGCTCCAGTTGAAATCGCTGACGAACGTCGTGGCCAGGTAGTCGAGCAGCTCGGGATTGAGAGGCTTTTCACCCTGTTTGCCGAAATCGCTGACGGTGTCGACGATGCCGTGACCGAAATACTGCGACCACACGCGGTTCACGAACACGCGTGCCGTGAGTGGATTCGCCGGGTTCACGATCCAGTTGGCAAGCGCCGTACGTCGCCCCGACGAGGTCGCTGTCGGCGTAACGACCGGCTGCTCACTGAAGAATGCGCTGGGCGTGGCTGGCTGCACTTCTTCGAGCAGGCGATCGTAGATGCCATTCGCCAGAATATTCGTTGGCGGCGTCTGCGGCCCCAGTTCGAACATCGTGGAGATGTACCCCGGATCTTTCGGCTTGAGGTGGTCGAACGCCTTCAGCGCGTTGGAGACTTCCTGATACTTCGCATAGGACTGAGGATCCTTTTCCTTCAGGCGATTCTCGGCGTTGCGCGTGCGTCCGCTGAGCGTCCAGAGATTGCGATGATAGATCCAGCGATCGTATGCATTGCGCTCTTTCTCGGGTTTCTCGATGGACGCGCGCGTGTCGGGCACAAAGCCCTGCAGACGATCTTCTTCGAGCTTCTGGATGGTCGGCGCCAGGATGGCATCCGCCTGGGCGCGCAGATCCTTGGTCGCCTCGTTGTATTTCGCCAGCTGCGCCTCGTAGTCGGCGCGCTCCTTGCCCTTCACCGCAAGCACATCGTCGCGCGCACTGGCATTCACGAAGAATGCCTGCATCTGGAAATATTCCTTCTGCGAGATCTTGTCGAACTTGTGGTCGTGGCACTTGGCGCAACCCACCGTCGCGCCGAGAAACACCGTGCCCACCGTGTCGGTCAGGTCGGTCACGATCTCCTGCTTCTTCAGGTTCAAATCGCGCGCGTTGATCTCATCCGGGTAGTTGCGCAGAAAGCCGGTGGCGATCAATGCTTCCTGCTGATCGGGCCAGAGTTCATCCCCCGCCAGTTGCTCTTTGACAAACCGGTCGTAGGGCTTATCCGCATTGAACGCATCGACCACGTAATCGCGGTAGCGCCACATGTTCGGCCGCGTACCGTCGGCGTTATAACCATCGCTGTCGGCGTAGCGCGTCAGGTCGAGCCAGCGTCTTCCCCAACGCTCACCGTACTGCGGTGAGGACAACAATCGATCGACCAGTTTCTCGTAGGCATTCGTGGAGCGATCGTTGACGAAGGCTTTGACTTCTTCGGGCGTCGGAATCAGTCCCCAGGTATCGAGGGTCGCACGACGAATGAACGTGGCCCGTTGCGCGTCGCCCGACGGTTTGAGGTGCTTCTCTTCCAGCTTCGCCAGCACGAAAGCATCGATGGGCCTGCGTACCCACTCAGATGCGGCAACGGTCGGCACGGCGGGATGCTGCACCGGCTGGTAAGCCCAATGAGGCGCCTGAGTTGCGCGCGGCGCACGGCTGGGGGCCACCGTGGGCGTTGTCTCATAGGTCTTATCTGCGGTCTTATCTGCCTGATCGTTCGTCGCGGCCCCGACGGTCGCCATCGAGGTCAGGCTCAGGGCTACAGCAAGCCCTGCGCGCTTGATCGTCTTCTTCATAGGGAGTGGGTCCTTACCGTCAGCGACGGTCATGCCGTCGCTTGTGTTGCGAATGCAGGGGTAATTGCAACTAGCAGGCCAACACACACGGCGGCGAACTCACAGGGCGGTCGATCCGCAGAAACCGCCGGTTTATCAGCCGTTACCTTGGGCCATGACCCTGGCCGGCGCGCCGCGTGCCGGCTCGATGGACAGAAGCGGGTGCGCACGTCCCAACAGCGTGCTGCGCGTTTTCAACAGCATCGCGCCTCGTGGTGAAATTCGTACAGAGCGGATCGGTGAGATGCCAGCGGCTGCCCGTGGGAAGCATGTCCACTGCTGTCAGGCGGATGTGGGCGCGGAGCCCTGTGGATGCGGAAGCCGCCCTCGGAAATTACATATCGACGGTTCGGATGCAACGAACGTTCTCAGCCGTATCATGCATCGGCTGTCGCAACGATTCCTTGAGCAGATTTTCGCTGTGCGACCCTACAGCCAGGCTACTACGCGCCGAAGTCATGACGGCAAGGAGCCGTTATCTGCGTCCTCGCCGCGTCTGCATTGCGCCCTGCCGACGCTCAAGACATGTATTGGTGCCGGGATCAACATGCGTACCAATCCAACTGCAGTCAGCACCAACGTCGGCGAAACCGGTGGCTTGCGTCGCACGGGATGTGTTGCCGGAGGATTGGTGCTCATGCTCTCGGTGGTGCACGCGGATACGACTTCAACCGCCATTGCCGTCGGTGCGACAGTACGACCGGTTGCATCGTATCGCGCTGTGTCAGAACAGACTCAATTGCAAATCACGCAGGACGACATTGCGCGCGGCTTCCTCGAACTGCCGCGAGCGACGCAGCTGGAGATCCGCAGTAACAGTCGGGCGGGTTACGTGCTCAACGTGCAGCCGCTCAGTGCCTTGTTCACTCGTGTCGAAGTGCTGGGATTCGGATCGGACATTGCACTTGACGCGGATGGTGGCAGTATCGTGCAGCATTGGAACAAGCCGAGCGCGGCGACGGTCACCGTGGGCTATCGCTTCTACCTCAGTACCGAAGCCAAGCCCGGCGTCTATCCGTGGCCGCTGCGTTTTGCAGTCGCACCGCTTTAGTAGGTAACGGTCACGACGATCGTGTCGCTGTATATCCCGGGCACGACGTTGTATTGCGCGGCCGGGATGCTGCCGTAAATGGTGAGGTCGTTCTGCATCGTCGGTGACCACCACCGCAAGTCGATCCTCCCCGTACGCGCTGACGTTGAGCCGGCATCCGTGCCCCAGACCTGCGTGAGCGTGGTATCGACGTACAAATTGTAGTTGAGAGGATTCGTCCCGGATCGCAGCGTGCGGTTGACGTACGAGCCGCTGCTGCCGGTGCTGAGCTCTACCGTGTAATCGACGCGATCAGAGAAGCTGCCGACCATCTGGCAGCGTACGGAGACCGAGCCGGTCGTGTTGTTCGGCGTACCGGACAGCGAGTTGTACACGCCAAATGCAACGCTGGTGGCTGAGGTCGTGCAAGTCGTTGCGGCCATGCACGGCAGCGCGACCAGGCATGCCGCAAACGCCCACGCCAGGCGCGGCCAGCTTTGTGAGGGGAGCCGAGGATTCAAGGGGTCGCGCACGTGATGTTCCCCAGATCCGGCAGCGGATCGTCTGACGGCGGCGGGGGCAGGCGGAACATGCAGCGCTCGCCATTCCATTCGGCAACTGCAGTCATGCCGTGATCGAGATGGGTCACGTACACCAGGCCATCAATGGCCACCGGGAAGTGTTGCGATTGCACGATCACGTCCGCTCCCGCAGGCAGCGGTGAACCGTCGACTCGAATGAGGCGGAAGGTGGCCCCACGTTCGCGCTCCACAGGAAACCGCAGTTTGGAGCCGCTGCGAAACGCCGGCGCAACCGCCAGTACGCGCGAGCCTATGGTGGTGTCGAGCGGCAGTTCAGCCGGGTCGACACTGATGCGATTTTCTTCGTACGGTCGCAGGTTGCGAATGAGTGCATAACCTTGTTCATCCGTACGGGAAATCGGCTGATTGTCGACGTACACCGTGAGATCCGGAACGCCGGCAACTTCGACCAGTACAAAACTGTCCTGCACGGCACGCGTCGCTTTCACGTAGCCGTCGATGAGTGCGGCGCCGCCAGTCACTGTTGCTCGCTGCGCCTCCAGATCGCCATAACGCGCCGCCTGCAACTCGAGCGCAGCTCGCGGGTACTGCGCCTGCCAGCTCGCGTCATAGTTGTTGGCAGTCGATGCGGTCATTCGATAGCCGTAACCATCGCCGATCGGCGGACTCTGTTGGTACGTTCCGGCGACCTCCGATGAATGGACGCCCCGATCCTGCGTGCTGCGTGCAAACAGGCTGGCGTTACGGGAGTTGGCGAATGGCACCGTGAAGATCGCAAATACCTCGGTCGAGCGCGTATCGCTGTGCGTGCGAGTCGCCGACAAACTCAGGAATCCCCAGCCGCCGATCGACGTGCTGTGCGCCAGCGTCGCAACCTTGCGGCTCGGCAGTTCCGCATAGCTTTCATGCGCAACGGCAAACGACAAACTGCCGGCGCGCCCGAGATTGACACCCGCCTGGCCGAAACTGCGCACTTGCGGACGCGCCAGCACCGCGACATCACTGATCTGACGGAAGCCGTCCGACGCATACTGGCTGCGAACTGCAAAACTGAAGCGCTCGCCCGAGCGATCGAATCCCAATCCTGCCAGCCAACCGGATGCCGTGGCATCGCCGCCCACAGCGAGCGTGGTATCGACGACGCCGATACGACCGATACGGCTCGCCGCGTTGAGGCCGGCTGCGTGCGGGCCGTCCATCAGCGCCTCACCATGCGCTTCGAGCGTGAGCCAATCGCTCATGCCGCGGCGATAGCCTGCGTTGGCGACGAGCTTGCCGTAGCTGAAGCTCGATTGCGCAAAGTCTTCGCGTGCCGAGCCCAGCTCCACTGAGTACTGCGACAAGCCGGCCTGCAGCAGCGTGCTGGCGGAATAGAACGGGACAGTCACCATTTGTTCGCGACCGAGTGCATCGCGCACCACCAGTCTCACGTTCCCTGATCCTGTGATCGCCGGCAGTCGATCGATGACGAAGGGACCGGACGGGACGCTTGTGCTGCTGACCTGCTGGTTGTTGACGAATACATCCACCGTCGAGGGCACCACGGCCTCTCCTGCGGCCGACAACAATGGCACGGTGATCAGATCGGGCCGCGTCGCGAAGTTGGTACCCCATTGGATGCCGCCGAACCGCAGTGCGCTACCCCAGCTCCCGGGAGAGCTGATTGCGTCACCGACACGCACCGTCTGCAGCGACTGTGGGAAGTCACGTTGGAATGTGGTTTCCAGTCTGACACCACGCACGCCCTCGTCGATGGAGCTGCCAACGAGTGTGTTAGTCAGCACGCCATGGGGGCCGAAGACACCGAGTTCGTTGAAAGCGCCGCCCAGCGTTGCAAAATCATTGCGTTCGCCATACACCTGATAATTGGCGAACGCGCCCCAGTCGGCACGCGTGAGCTGCGGGGCATTACGCTGCGATGCGCTCTGCGTCGTGGCAGCGAATGCGGTGGCAGGAACGTTCAGAGCGATGCTTTGTTCGCCTTCGTTGATCGAGAAGCTGCTGCCTGAGATATCCGCGAGCGCGACATAGCGATGGCCCGCTTTGCTGATGCGCTCAACGGGCGGGTTCTGCAAGCGTAAGGCTGCCAGGTCTGATTCATCGATCCACACCCCGCCCGCGTTATCGCGCAGCACCACCAGCATCAGTCCAGTGCTGGCACCATTCACCTGAAAATCCAGCACCGCCTCGCTCAACTTATCGACGTCCAGCGCGTGAGCTTGCAGACAACAAGCAAGCACGGCCCAAGCGAACACGTTGGCCGGTGCGCTGATCTTCTTGTTGTTATCTGCAGCCGCCCCCATGACGCACTCTGTGCTAGCAGCCTGTCGGACTGAAGGTTGATCTACTGCGGCGGTGTCAGCTGGGTCCATTTTTCCGATCCTTCTCGTTAAATAGCGATGGCTATTCGCCTCCAACGATCGAAAAACTGTCCTCCATCTGCCACGCGCCTCGCTACGATCACTTCAGTCCGACAGGCCGCTACGAGGC
>JAIBJL010000315.1 GCA_020029545.1 Gammaproteobacteria bacterium | reverse complement strand
GCGACCCTGTTTCACGTTTCCCCTTGCGAGCTTCGCGTCGGAACCTAACCGACACGACAACCGTTCCAGCGCCTTCTCTGCTGGGACAAGGCTACTGGGAAAGCCGCGGAATCACTGGATAGCCAGGGCTGCGGCCGAGGGGCTGACCGCGCGGCCGTATACCTCTGCGGTTGCCCTTGCTCGGACAGACTCCTAGCCCATCTCGGTGCTGCGCAAGACACGTACACTGCGTCAGTTTCGCCAATGACGCCGTCGTCGCCTACACTGCGACCCGCATGCAACGCTTGCTGTGCGACCATTGAAGACGATTTGAGATGACGAGCAGGTGATGTTGAAACCAACGAGAAGCACAAGGCTCATTTCGATTGCCACGGCACTGCTCAGCCTGATCATGACACTGGCTGCCGGAAGTGCAGTGGCGTCGGCCGAGGGCGTCGTGGTCGAGCGCACGCGTGAGGTCGACCCGGTGAAGGATGGCGATCCTGTCGTCAATAACCTGGAGCGCCGAACCTTTCGATTTTTTTGGGATACCACCGACAAGCAGACCGGTCTCGCGCCGGATCGCTGGCCGACACCATCCTTCGCCAGTATCGCGGCCGTCGGGTTCGCATTGACGGCGTATGTGGTCGGTGCGGAACGTGGCTTCGTTTCGCGTGGCTCGGCGCGCACCCGTACCTTGCGCACGTTGCGCTTCTTCGAAGCGTTGCCGCAGGGTCCGGACGAAACCGGGAAGGCCGGCTACAAGGGCTTCTACTATCATTTTCTCGACAGGCAGACGGGGCAGCGCTTCGGCACGTCCGAGTTGTCGACCGTGGACACCGCGTTGCTCCTCGGCGGCGTGCTGCTGGCACAGGCGTATTTCGATCGCGATACGCGCGCCGAACGGGAAATCCGGGAACTGGCGGACAAAATCTACGGTCGCGTCGAATGGACCTGGGCACAGAACCGTCCCTCGGCCATCTCGCATGGCTGGCGTCCGGAGACCGGCTTCCTGCGCTTCGATTGGCGCGGTTATAACGAAGCCATGCTGCTCTATCTCCTCGCGCTCGGCTCGCCCACCTATCCGGTCGAGCCGGATGCCTGGCAGGAGTGGGTCGAGACCTACAAGAACTCGTGGGGTAAATTCGGCGGCCAGGAATTTCTGTCGTTCGGCCCATTGTTCGGTCACCAGTACTCGCATGTGTGGATCGACTTCCGCAGCATTCAGGACGACTACATGCGCGAGAAGGGCATCGACTATTTCGAGAACAGCCGTCGTGCCGCCTATGCGCATCGCGAGTATGCCCGTACGAATCCCATGCGCTGGCGCGGCTATGACAGCGAAATCTGGGGCCTGAGCGCCTCCGACGGTCCGACGGACACGGTGCAGATTTTCAACGGCGAGGAGCGCGGCTTCTTCAGCTATGCGGGCCGCGGCACCGCTGCGCCCCACATTCTCGATGACGGCACGATTGCACCGACGGCGGCCGTGGGTTCCATCGCATTCGCGCCGGAGATCGTGATTCCCACGATTCGTGCATTCCGCGCGCGCTACGGCGAGCACCTCTATCAGAAGTACGGATTTCTCGATGCGGTCAATCCGAGCTTCACCTTCGTGAATGCACCGCTGCGTCATGGAAAGATCGTCGCCAATGTCGGCTGGGTTGCCGAGGACTATCTCGGCATCGATCAGGGCCCGATCGTGGCGATGATCGAGAATTATCGCAGCGGCCTGATCTGGACCCTCATGCAGCGCAGTCCGCATATTCGCCGCGGCCTGGAGCGGGCCGGGTTTACCGGCGGCTGGCTGTCGCAGCCGATACCTGCCGCGCCGAAAAGCAGCCCGTAACGCATGCCGATCCGTCATTCGCCCGTCGTTGCCGTTACGCGTCGCACGGCGATTGCCGGCCTCGCGGGGACGCTGATTGCGGCCAGCAGCGGCTGCGCACGCCGCACGCCGCACGATCCGTTGCGTTTGTGGGCGATCGGGCGCGAAGGCGACATCGCTGCCCAACTCGTCGATGCCTTTGTTGCCCGCAACCCGCACATCGCGGTGGAAGTACAGAAAATGCCGGTGACTGCCGCACACGAGAAGTTGTTGACGGCCTATGCCGGCGACACGCTGCCGGATGTGTGTACGCTCGGCAATACCTGGGTGCCGGAGTTCCAGGCATTGAACGCGCTGCAGCCACTCGATGAACTCATTGCCGGCTCGTCCACTGTCGATGTGCGGGACTACTTCAGCGGCATCTTCGAGTCCAATCGCGTCGATGGCGTCATCTATGGCGTGCCGTGGTACGTGGACACCCGGCTGCTCTACTATCGTCGCGATATTCTGCAGCAGGTCGGGTTTGGCGCGCCGCCGCGCTCCTGGGATGAGTGGGCGACGATGATGGCGGCGATCAAGCGGCAGGTGGGACCGCAGCGCTACAGCGCGCTGCTGCCCTTGAACGAATATGAGCCGCTCGTGGTGCTGGGTTTGCAAACGCCCACGGAGTTCTTGCGCGATGGCGGGCGCTACGGCAACTTCAGCAATCCCGATTTTCGTCGCGCACTGAAGTTCTACAACGACATGTTCCTCAAAGGCTGGGCACCGCGGGCTTCGAACACGCAGATCTCCAATGTCTGGGACGAGTTCGGCAACGGCTACTTCTCATTCTATATTTCCGGTCCCTGGAACATCGCCGAGTTCAAGAAGCGCTTGCCCGCAAAGCTGAAGGATGCGTGGATGACGGCGCCGATGCCGGGTCCCGATGGGCCGGGGATGTCTAGTGCTGGTGGTGCAAGTCTGGTGATATTCAAGGCATCGCAGCGCACAGCCGATGCGTGGAAGCTGATCGAGTATCTGTCTGAGCCCGCCACGCAACAACGCCTCTACCAGCTCATCGGCAATATGCCGCCGCGGCGCGCGACCTGGCAGACATCCGACCTGGTGCAGTCCCCGTACGCGTTGGCATTTCATGAGCAGCTCGAACGGGTGCGCTCACCGCCGAAGGTACCGGAGTGGGAACGCATTGCGCAGGAGTTACGCTTGATGGGCGAACGGGTGGTCATGCAGCGAGTCACGGTCGAGCAGGGGACCGCGCAGCTCGATGCCAAGGTGAATGAAATTCTCACCAAGCGACGCTGGCTGCTGGCGCGCAAGAGTGGCGCGAAGTGAACAGGTCGCACGCAGGATGGTGGTTCGCCGCGCCGTCCTTGCTGGTGCTTGCGCTGTTCTTTTTCGTACCGGTGCTGGCGGCATTCGCGATGAGCCTGACCGATTTCGATCTGTACGCGCTGACCGACCTCGACAACCTGCGCTTCGTCGGCTTCGAGAACTATGGTGCGCTGCTGCGTGAGCCGTTGTTCTGGAAATCGCTCGGCAACACGTTTTATTTCGTGCTGCTCGGCGTACCGCTGTCGCTGGGCCTGTCGCTCGGTGCTGCGATGCTGGTGAATTCCCGCGTCGCGCGCTGGCGCAATTTCTTTCGCACCGTTTACTTTGCGCCGGTCGTGACCACGCTGGTGGCCGTGGCCGTCGTATGGCGCTATATCCTGCACACGCGCTATGGCTTTCTGAACTATATGCTGAGCTGGTTCGGCATCGATGGCATCGACTGGCAGGGTGATCCGCACTGGGCCATGCCGTCGATCGTGCTGCTCGCAGTGTGGAAGAACTTCGGCTACAACATGATCATTCTGTTGGCGGCGCTGCAGGGGATTCCGGAAGATCTGTATGAAGCCGCGCGCATCGACGGCGCCACTGGCTGGCAATTGTTCAGACACGTGACACTGCCGAGCCTAGCCCCGGTACTGACATTGGTCAGCATTCTGACGATGACCGGCTATTTCCAGTTGTTTGCCGAGCCGTATGTCATGACCGAAGGCGGTCCGCTGCAGTCCACCTTGAGCGTGCTGTATTTCATGTTCGAGGAAGGCTTCAAGTGGTGGAGCCTGGGGCGCGCTTCGGCCGTTGCGTTCCTGCTGTTCGTGCTGATGTTTGCGATCACATTGCTGCAGCTGCGGCTAACTCGCCGCGAGGTACGGCAATGACACGTCGCTCGCGAACGATCGTGGTGAATTCGCTGCTGGTGATCGGCGCGGTGTTCACAGCCTTCCCGCTGCTGTGGATGGTCTCTGTGTCGTTCATGCCGACCGGTGCGGCCAGCCACTTTCCGCCGCCGCTGCTCCCGGACCACCCGACGCTTGCAAACTATCGCGAACTGTTCGCAAACCATTCGGCCGGACGCTACATGGCGAATAGCGCTTTGATCGCCACGCTTGCGACCTGCATCTCGATCGTACTCAACACCATGGCGGGCTATGCGTTTGCGAAGCTGCGCTTCGCCGGGCGCGAGCGTATCTTCGGGCTGCTGCTCGGAGCGCTGGTGATTCCGGCCCAGGTCACGATGATTCCGCTGTTTGCCATCGTCAAGTCGCTGGGCTTGGTCAGCACCTATGCAGGCGCGATCATTCCCACGATGACCAGCATCTTCGGCATTTTCCTGGTACGCCAATACACGCTGGCCTTGCCCGATGAATTGCTCGAAGCGGCCCGCATCGACGGCGCCGGTGAAGCACGAATTTTCGTGTCCATCGTCATGCCGTTGCTGCAGCCCATCATTGTCACGCTGGCGATCCTGACCTTCCTGGCGACCTGGAACGATTTCATGTGGCCGCTGATCGTGTTGACGGACCAGAAACTGCACACGTTGCCGGTCGCGCTGGCCGGACTGTCTCGCGAGCATGTGCAGGACAATGAACTGATGATGGCAGGGTCGGTGATCACGATTGTCCCGGTCCTGATCCTGTTCCTTGCCATGCAGCGCTACTACATTGCCGGCATTCTCGCCGGCGGTGTCAAAGGATAATCATGCACGCCAGTGCCCAGGTACACGGGATCTCTTCACCTCTCCCTTCGGGAGAGGTCGCACGCAGTGCAGGTGAGGGGCAAAGCGCGAAGCATCGCCATGGCTGCGCGATTGCTTCCCCTCACCCCAGCCCTCTCCCAAGGGAGAGGGTGCAACTTACGTCGGTCCATTGCCCGTGTACGTGATGATAGGCAGATCAGGACGAAGTGTGGCGCAGCGCTGCCTGCAGGCGCTTCTGGTCGCGCTCGTCGCGTTTCCAGTGGCCGGCACGAAGGCCGCCGAAGCGCCGGTGCCCGAAGCGCGCGTTCTCGATGAGTTCGACGACATTGCCCCGTGGAGCGCCGCATCGTCGGATGGCGTGATGGCCTCGGTCCACGAAGCACGCGGCACGCAGGGCGGGGCGCTGGTGCTGGAGTTCGATCTGTCGAAGACCGCCGGTTATGCGGTGGCGCACCGGCGCTTGCCGGTCGATCTGCCGCCGGACTATGAGCTCGCGTTCTGGATTCGCGGCGAGGCGGGGCGCAATCATCTGGAAATCAAGTTCGTTGACGCCTCCGGCGATAATGTCTGGTGGTATCGCCGCCCCGATTACCATTTTTCGGGTGACTGGCAGCAGTTGCGCATCAAGAAGCGCCAGATCGAGTTCGCATGGGGACCGACCAGCGACAAGACATTACACCAGCTGGAGACCGTCGAGCTGGTGATCGCCGCAGGCCGCGATGGCGGCAAAGGCAGCGTGTGGTTCGATCAGTTGACGTTGAAAGCCATCGAGCGTCCGGCGGTGGCCGCAAAACCGGTGGCACGAGCCTCTTCAGAGGAGGGCAAGAACGTCGCCGCCTTCGCGCTCGATGAGCGTGCTGCGACCGCATGGCGCAGTCGCCGTGGCGATAAAGCGCCGACGCTCGATATCGATCTGCAACAGGTTCAGGAATTCGGCGGTATCGAGATCGACTGGCAGCGCGATCTCGCAGCTACGCACTACACCATTGCGACGTCGCTCGACGGCGCTCAATGGCAAACCGTTCGCACCGTGACGGCCGGCAACGGCGCTCGCGATTCCCATCTGCTGCCGGAGTCCGAAGCGCGCTACATCCGGATTGCCGTTCTCGACGCCTCACATCAGGTGGCGATCGCCGACGTGCACATCCGTGACCTGGCGTTCGGTGCTTCGTCGAATGCCTTCATGGCTTCG
>JAIBJL010000055.1 GCA_020029545.1 Gammaproteobacteria bacterium | reverse complement strand
GTCGCCGTTGATGAGGGTTTCGGTTATGTGCAGCAGGTACGCCATGATGGGCGTGCGCACTTCGGGATCATCCAGAAATTCCGTGTAGTCGTAGCCGAAAATTGCTGCGCTGCTGAAATCATTGGTGTCGCGCGGATTGTCGAAGGCCCATCCCAAGGGATTGTTGCCGACCCACTTCTTGAGGCGTTCACGCAAGCTGTTGATGCCGGTGTTCGGCAGGTTCTGATAGACCGCCGTAAGCCGCCGGATCGCGGGCGACACGGACACGCCCATTACGGTGCGTACCGCACTGCTGATATCGTTCTCGTCACGCGCGGTGAGCGCAGTGCCCTCCCCGCGCACGAGGATTTTGACGAGCTTCTCGGCGAACTGGATGTTGGTTTCGGTCGGCTCGAGCTGGAACGGATTGAAGCCGGTCGGCTCCCCGCGCTTCAAAGCAAAATACTTTCCGCCCATTGCGCGAATGCCGATTTCAGCGCCGCGATCCTTGTCGAAGAACACGCAGCGAAGGCCTGCGTACTTGGTCGCGAACGCCAGCAGTGACATTTCCAACGCCGTTTTGCCGACACCGGTGGTGCCGCAGATGAAGGTGTTGCCCGGATACTTCTCATCGGTCGAGTCTTTGTCGTCCGGTGACACATGAAAGTTGAGGTAGTACGGCTGACCGCTGGGCGTCTTCAGCAACGCCAGGGCTTCCCCCCATGGATTGCCGCTTCGCTTGCCACGCGCGAAGTTATGAAACGGGCTCAGCGCTGCGAAGTTGCGGCTGGTGATGGTCGCTTCGCGAGGACGCTCTCGCCAGTTACCCGGTAGCTGTGCAAACCAAGCGCACTCAGGAATGGCATCAACAACCGCCATCTGAAAGCCAGGTCCATCTTGTAAGACAGACTTGGCGTCGGCCATGTATTTGGCGACCTCGTCGAGCGAGTCGCCGAAGATTGCGAGAGAGTAGTGATACTCCCCCATTTCAATGATTCCGGTCTGCACGTCCTCCTTGGCGCGCTCCATTTCTGCAATCTCGCTGGTGCCGGCGTCCTCGGATGCTTCGAGCTGGCCTTTCTGACGGTCCAATGCCGTCAGTGCGGCGCGCTTGCCTTGAATCGAAAAACTTTGCGTCTCGATGTACTCATAGTCTCCATAGAGAATGGCATTGTTCATGCCTGGCTCTGAGAATTTCGGGTACTCCTTCATATCCATGAACCCGACGAATTTCTGATCGTTCGGGTGCCAGATCTCCAGCATTCCATTGCGATCGCCGAAGTGCAGCCGGGAGACCGGTAGATATTCGGCGATCTCCGCCGTGCGCAGCGGCACGTCTTCCCATACGCCGTTCACCAGAAAGCCATAGAAGGACAGCATCTCGGAGTACACCACGCCGCCGCGGGTGAACGTCGCGAGGCGCTCGACGTCGTAGCGGCTCATGCTCGCTTCGAGCTGCTTCGCCGCATCGTCGAGCTTGTCGAGATCCTCGCTTTCCTTCGCCTTGATTTCCTGAGGTGAGCGCGCAGACAGCCGCTTGAAGAGCGTGGCGGCACGTGAGGGCGTCGGACGATAGACGATCGTCAAATAGAGTTCCGTCGACATCTGGCGGTAGGTGTCGAAGGACTTGTAATAGCTCTCATTGAGCTCGCTGCAGAAGGGGTTCGTGTACTCGCCCTGCAGACGCTCCTTGACCTTGCGCCTGACCTTGTGCGACCAGAGGGCGAAGTGACCGCCCCCCATCGCCCGAAGGAAGTTGTTGAGGCCTTCCTTGCGCACCGCGATCTCGTCTCGATCCGCGGTCTCGAAGGAGATGCCCTCCAAACGCCACGTGGCAATGTAATCGCCAGTGCGCTTGAGCTTCACCACGTTGTTGCGCACATGCGAAGACATGGGAATGTAATCGGCCGCTGGTATTTGTGCGGCGGCTACGTGCTTCAATTCGGCTTTGGATCTCATGATGCCTTGCGCTGTTTGTAGCGAATTGGAGAGAACGACACCGAGCCCCACAACGCTCGGCCGGCGCGCTGCCGAACGCGCATGCGCGCGCGCATCAGCATCTGATGCAAGCGCTGGTCGTCCTTTTTGGTGATGTGGCGCAGCGTGATGAAAATCGGCACGTAGGCGAAGAACAGGAAGAGCGATACGTAGGGACTGACCAGGTAGAAGGTCCACACGGCAAGCAACAGAAAGACGCCCGTCACGAGCAGGAACGGCAGCATCGGCACGCCCGCGAACATGGCTGGACGCGTGCAGCCTTTGAATATGGGGTCGCGAAAACCTTCCATGGCTTAGTTGATCAACCAGGCTGCAATACCCGCGGCGCCGCCGACGATGATTCCGCCAATGACGATGTTGGAGATTTCAGACCATTTGGCATGCTGGAAGGCCATCTTGAAGCCTGCCCACATGAGGGCAATCGTGAATGCGGTGACCGCGACACCCACAAGTACGGTTTGAATGTTGGACATCACCGTGTTGACGCGGCCGATACCGGCGAACGCGGGTGCGACGAACGTCATCATCACGACGGCGGCCGTTGTGGTGGAGACATCTTTGAACAGTTTCATGGCTTCGATTCTTCCCTTTAAAGAATGGTGGCTATCCGCCACGGATGGTTGACGTGGAATCCTGAATGGCCTGGCGCTGGGTTCGTTGCTCTGCCCTTTCTCCTTCGCACGGGCATCCGTGCACTCCTCGAATGTACTTCCGAATCAAAACCAAAACAACAGTATTGGTACACCAATACCGTGTTTATGGTTTTCAGAACATTAATGCACTTTGGGGGGTATGAGGATCAACGGGGACCGCTTCGGGGCGGGTCGTCGATTGAGACATGACCTCCCTATCATTTTTCTTTGCCGCTTTGGTCGCGGTATGGCGCTCGTCGGTTGGGGAAACCGCAGTGCCATTAACTACCTTGAGCACGTATCCGTGTTTGAAGCCGGTCGTGAAATTGCCTGAGTAGTAACAACTAATGGCGGCACGAAGCGCCACCTGTTCATCTGGTTTCGACCGGAGCGCGCGAGCGTAACAATCTGCAAGAATATCGGCGCCCGCGCGTAGATTCGCGCAGGGTTCAAACGCCCTTTCCAGTGTGTGCAAACCGTACTTCGCAAAGTTGCTCTTATTCACTTGCGCCAGGCCCACGCTGTAATTGAAGCCGTGACGCTCCAACCATTGCGCAGTCGCGATCGCCTCGGCCGCGTTGCGCGGCTGGCGCTCCAGGCGATTGCCCACTACGCCGATCGCGTAGGGGTTGAAGGAGGACTCCACATGCACCACACGCTGTAGCGTGTCTGGATGGACATGTGGTGCGCATTGCTGCGCGAACGCCAGAAATTCGAGCATTACCAGCGCACCCGCCGGTAAAGCTGTTCTTCCTGGCCTGGTTGGGTCATGTAAATGTCGATGACGTTTGGTGATGTCTGCGGATCAAGCAGCGTCACCTGGTCATACACTTCCACTGCTACGAGGTTGCCTTGACCGTTGTCGATGAAGGCGTCGGCAACTTTGTTGCCGACGCACGTTTTCTGAGGAAGCGAACGACTCTGCTGCGGATCGAAGTACAACTGATCGCCTTCGCCGATGCCGACCTGGATTTGCTGTCGCTCCCCTCCCGCAATGGTTCGCGGTGTTTCTGCAGTCCCTTGCACTGCGAATGATCCCTGCGAGAGTGCATGCGTGCCCGTGGGGCACGGATCGAACAATGTCGATTTGGGCTCTGCTCGCGCAGAGCCTTCATTGCTCTGGGCAAGATTGCAATGAGGAAATGGTTTACCGCGATGCAGATCGCGGTACAGCTTTTCGATGGGGTCCACGCATTCAGCGACTGCCTTCGGCCCGTCTGGATTGGCCAAACACATCAGCACCGTACAGGCATGGTTCTGATTGTCTGCTTGAGCAGACGGTGCGAGCGCTAGAAACGAGAGGCTGATGAGTGAGAGACTGAGATTTCGCATCTCCATAGGTAGTTCACCTCTTCCGTGTATGTGACGACCGTCATAGTTTGCTTGTAAACTTTAGTGACTGTCAACCAAAGCGCACGTTATGGAAAGTCGTTTCTTCGGGTTTGGCTTTTTGAATAAAATCCCATATTGGGATAATTTTTCATGCCGGACTATTGACTTTGCGCGTGGAATGCGCGTCGACTTTCTTGTGTCACAGTACGACTAGAAACCGCTTCGCGCCGAAAAGTTTCAAGCCCACTCCGATCGCTACATCCACTCGTTTGAATATTCTTGGCTGGTGAGGATGGCGTCGGGTCGACAGATAGATGCGTTCACGCTTCGTCTGCAGCTTCACGCTCATCACGAACTCGTGTTCGGCGAGTTTCGTAATTCTTATCTCTTCGAGACCGCCTGCTGACACCGCTGGAACAAGCACCTCTTCCTTGGCGCATTGTTCAGTCTTTTTCATTTTGTTCTAGGTCCAGCGTCATGGCGAATTTCTTAATGCTTTGGCGCGTCTTCGCTCGGAATTTAGAAATTGTCTCACTCTTGTCGGGGGACCGACAAGAGACGCCTATGTTGTCGACGCCGAGCCGTCGATCGAGCCTCGCAGCGAGTCTCTCCCCGGCTACGCCTGCGGCTTCGCAACGGGCTGCCAGCGGCTTTCGTGCGGGCTCCGCCCTCCTGACCCGTCGAAGGTGCCGGCCCACGGGCCGGCCGAGATGAACAATGCGCCACCGCCCGGGTGGCGCGCGTGTTGCGGCTGTCGTGGAAAGACACGGCGTTGCGCTCCAACCCCCCCTCCCGTCCGACGCCTGCTCGGACCGCCTCTTAATCGACGCATAGCGCAATCCATTCGCCGGACAAGGGTCGCTGCGCTCACGTCCTCACCCGTTCGGTGCTCGCTCAGAGCAGCTGCGCGCCGCGTGCGGCTTCCGGGCGTGCCCTTGTCCGGCGCCTGGCTGGCGCTTGTCCCTGCGTCGAGGCGGCTCCGAAGAGCAGGTTTTAACGACGAACAGGAAGGACGAGAATCATGAGCACAACGACCATCCACGACAGCCACAACACGCCAGATGCGGGCTTTCCTCCCGCACCCTCCGAGGCTCACCAAAGCGCAGGTGCTGAGGATGAGCGGGTCGGTACGGCCACGTATTCCCCAGAAGACAACAAACTGCGGCTTTATCCGTTCGCGCGACTGGATGCCGAGACCTACGCACGCGTGAAAGCGGCCGGGTTTGGGTGGGCTCCCAAGCAACAACTGTTCGTGGCGGGCATGTGGACGCCAAGCCGAGCGGATTTGCTGGTCGAGCTGTGCGGCGAAATCGGCGATGAAGACACCAGCCTGGTTGATCGCGCGGAAGAACGGGCGGACCGGTTCGAGAACTACCGCGACAAACGAACGGCCGATGCACAGGCCGCCCGTCGCGCTGTCTCCGCCATCGCTGACCACATCCCCCTCGGGCAACCCATCCTTGTGGGACACCACAGCGAGCGACATGCGAGGCGCGATGCCGAGCGCATCCAGAATGGTATGCGCAAGGCGGTTCAGATGTGGGACACGGCGCAGTATTGGAAGAGCCGCGAGCAGAGCAACAGGTTGTGGCAAAAGATTGAGGAGCCGAATAAGGCCGGCGAGCCGGCTGAGGACGAGCTGGTCATGAAACGCGCGTTGTTCATCGCTGGCAACCTAGACCATATCTCGCGGTGCTTTCCTCTGAGCAAGTATCCGCGAGAACTTCCGGCTTCGCAGTACGAAGGCAGTATGTCGCTATGGTCGGCACTGGATCACGGCATTATCACGGCGCATCAAGCGCGCGACATAGCGACGGCAGCCAACGCGCGGAGCATTGCATGGGCGCAGCGGTGGATTGGTCACTATGACAACCGACTTGCGTACGAGGTCGCCATGCTCGAAGAACAGGGCGCGGCTGAACTGATTGCACCGAAGAAGCGCCAGGCGCCCAAGCTGCTGCCGTTGTGCAACTACCGTGCGGCCGAGGGAATCACCTGCGCGAACAAATACCAGCCCGGCAAGACGATTCACTATCCACAGGTCGAGATGACGCAGGGCGAATACGCGCGCATTAACAAGGACTACAAGGGCACGCGTGTCGTTGAAAACTCACATCGCATTCGTACGGCGATGGTTCGCAGCTCGCTTGTTTGCGTGTTCCTGACGGACGCAAAGGCCCACGACAAACCGGCTGCCATGGCGCTACCGGCGCGCGAGCTGCCTCAGCCACGCCTGGCTACCTATGAGCACAGGCCGGCGCAGCGGTCGGAGTTTGATGAATTGCGAGAGCAGCTCAAGGCGGGCGTGCAGATTGCGGTCGCTCCGCAACTGTTCCCGACGCCTGCTGAACTCGTCGGGCGAATGGTTGATCTCGCGCAGATCGAGCGCGGGGATCGTGTGCTGGAGCCAAGCGCCGGGACGGGGCGCATTCTGGAAGCGGCTCGCGCCGCCGGCGGCGTCACGACGGCGGTTGAAATTCACTGCAGGCTCGTCGATAGGTTGAAGCTTCGTTTCGATGATGTGCGACAGGCCGATTTCTTGAAGTGCAACGATCTCGGGCAGTTCGATGCGATCCTGATGAACCCACCCTTCGCGAATGCACAAGATATCGAACACATTATGCACGCCGTCGGCATGCTCAAGGATGGAGGGCGTCTGGTAGCCATTTGTGCTAACGGCGCGCGACAGAACAATCAACTACGGCCGTTCGTGGAAGAACGCGGCGGTACATGGGAAGTGTTGCCGGCAGACACGTTCAAAGAATCAGGTACGAGCGTGCATAGCGTGCTGTTGTCCTTCACGAAGAGGTGATGGCAAAGTAAGTAGGTCGACGCACAGATGGGCAATTCCGCCCCCTGTGCGTCGAGGGAATCGATGAGACTTTACTGGAGATGGATGATATGAAACTTATGGAAGGAGAAAATATGACTGCAACAGACACGTCGGTCGCCTTTGATGCGGCAAACCTTACCGCCGCTGTCAACGCAATCATGGAAACGGCTCGGAAGCAAGACCGTGCGCACCTGCAGGTGTTCGGTCATTGGGGAAGCAAGCAGATTGCACTGACGGACACCACCGAAATTGGTGACTGGCTGATGGATCACGTGAGCGACCTGTATGCTCGGTCGACTGGGCGAGTCGTCGCTCAAGCGCCTGAAGTGGTGTTTGCCGGCGTCGGCGTAGTCTTCGAGATAATGCCTACGAAGATGTGCCCCCCACCGATCGTGCGGGGCGAAGGTAGGCCTGCACATCTTGCGTTCTTTTGGAAGCCCTTCTGATGACGCAAGCAGTCGCCACGATAGCCGGGTAGTTTTATAGCGCCCAGGCACTAAGCCTGTTGGGTCGCTGTGCAAATCCCAGGTCGAGACCAAGCTTTTTGGGCCGCTTAGCCCCACTTAGTGGTCATCAATTAGATCCCGGCTGGCGTGATTGTGTTCGGTGCTCAGCCTCACCCTTCGTTCATCAATATCGAAGCTCTCGGACCGCCTCTTAATCGACGCATAGCGCAATCCAGGCGCAGGGCAAGGGTCGCTGCGCTCACGTCCTCACCCGTTCGGTGCTCGCTCAGAGCAGCTGCGCGCCGCGTGCGGCTTCCGGGCGTGCCCTTGCCCTGCGCCTGGCTCGCGCTGTTCATGCGTCGAGGCGGCTCCGAAGAGCTTGGTTTAAACGACGAACGTAGGAAGACAATCATGAGCACCGAACACAATCACGCCAGCCCACTCCCACAATCCGCTGTCGCTGACGACCAGGCGCTGCGCTGCGCGGAGCAAGCCGTGCTCTGCGCTGTGGAACATCGCTTGCACTCACTTATGACCGATTTCGGCCTTACAAGCTATCAAGCCGTGATCGACACGCAAGAGCATTTCGCGGATCGCGCGTCCGAGCTAATCTGCGCCGCAGCGCGGTGGAAATTACTTCTGAGAGCCGGCCCATAGGCTCCGACATCTTCGATGCCGCTGCGCTACGCAGCGGCATCAGTCGGCCCTGTGAGCACACGCGCAGCCGGAAAAATGGCACGGCCCCTCTCTTGCACAAGAACGGAGTTCCTGTCTGGGTATATCCGAAAGGCGCAAGCATGCAGCATCGATTTGTCATTTGCGATGATGCCCGAATCGGATTCGGGAGTGTCGACTTCACTCGGGCCGCGGTTGGCGGCATGTCGAAGAATCGCGCGGAAAACTTCAATTTGTTTGTTGGTGTGCCCGGGCTGGTAAAGAAGTATGCAACGGAATTCGAGCGGCTCAGAGCGGCGGCAGCACCATACGTGCCGCCGAAACCCGAGAGCAAGCTATAAGGAAAGAACGGCGACGCTCACATCACGAAGCACGGCCCACATGAAGTGGGCGTGTTGATAGGCTATGACCGGCCGCTCGATTATGTGCACATGACGATCTCGCGCGTGGTTCCGGGCGAGGCGGAGGATGAGATTGTCTACAGCAATCTTGACGACGTCGGCGCAGGCCTGGATTGTCAGGACGTGAACTACTTTCGACAGGTCCTTGCCGGTCTCGGCATCAGCGTGCCGGAATCGATGTTCAAAGAGACTCTGCGCGATCAACAATCACGCGCGGGCAATCGCTGTATGGATCACACCCCCGAAGGCACGGTGGGCACGTTGAGACGCAAACACACTTCCATCGTGCCTGCAGCTCGAGGTGCGTAGTGCGCCGAAGAACTCCCGCGTGGCTTGCGAGCACTCACGAGTGCTCTGCATGGCTTGTCGCGATTCGCGCCAGCGCTGTCCGTGCAGCATCGTCGAGCGGCCGCCGGCGAGCTCACGGGCTCGCCGGTCCGGGCGATGCTTCGGTGCATTTGGTCGAGCACCGAACCCACTCGACTGAAGACTCTTTTCCTTCGCGGCACGGCTGTCCTGGGCCGTGCTCGCGAGGGAATCTGGTGCGGGCGCAGCCCGCTTGGTCCTAAACGTCCGTCCTGCAACGCGCACTGACGGACGAGCTCGCGCACCGCGCTCACGCAAGGCGCCCTGCGTCGGCGCTGAAGAACTCCCGGTCGCGCCGGTGATCGACGCGCCACGTCCTGTGGCGCGCATTGCTTACGGCCAGTCGCATCGAGCTTTAGCTCGATCTCGTTGGCCGAATCCTCATTGCTCACGTGCCAGTGCCCAGGTGCATCGCGCTTTGCGCTCCGTCGCCGCGGATGCCGTAGATCGCGACCGTAGCGAAGGGCGGCACGAGTGCAACGGCCTTTCGCGGCATAAACGGCCCGCTCCCCACGAAGACGCGGGTCCCCTCCATTTATTCCACGCTGCCGTTGCACTCGCGCTTTTCGCCCCCTCGCTCCTTTGGTCGCACGGCATACCGGGACGACGGAGCAGATCAAGAGCAAAGCGCGATTCACCTGTCGCTTTGCTCGCGGGCAATCAACAAAGCCGAAGACGGCGCCCGCTCAACAGAGCAGGTGTTTATGAAGGAGACAATCATGCAGACCGATATCGTCATTCCACTCTCACAACTCGTGCGCTCGCCATTCAACGTGCGACAACAGCGCAGCGGGGCACTCGACACCTTGGCCGCATCGCTGCTTTTTCATGGACAACTGCACAATCTGTTGGTGCATCCGATGGACGCGCGTCGCAAGAAACTGCAGGGCGTGGCTGACGGTGAGCGCCGCCGCATGGCCTTCAAGCTGTTGCACGATCAGGGAAAGATCAAGGCGAACCATCCCGTGCGCTGTCGCATCATCACGAAGGATGAAGCGGTCGCACTGAGTCTCGCCGCGAACGTCGAACGTGAGCCGATGCATCCATGCGATGAGTACGAGGCTTTCAAAATTCTACATGACGATGGCAAATCCGTCGAGGCAATCGCGGCGGCGTTCGGTGTGACGCCGCGCGTCGTTTCGCGGCGTCTCAAGCTTGCGAATGTGGCTCCCCGGTTTCTCACGATGTATCGTGAGGGGCAGATCGAGCTTGAACAACTGATGGCGCTGGCCCTGACCGATGAGCACGAGCGACAGGAAAAGATGTGGGACAGCTTGCCGAAATACTCACGGCATCCGAACGCTTTGCGAGCAGCGCTCACCGACAACGAAGTCGATGCCAAGCGTCACCCGATTGCGCGCTACGTGACACTGAAAACCTACGAGAAGGCGGGCGGTCCGGTGCGACGGGACTTGTTCAGCGACGAGGATGCGGGCTACGTCCAGGACGTGACGCTCCTGCATCAACTCGCCACGACAAAGCTGCAACGTAAGCTCACTGAAGTTTCTGCCGAAGGTTGGAGCTGGACCGAGGCGCGTTTGCACATGGATTATTCGGAGCGCAGCGCATTCGGTCGAGTGCCCATGGTTCCGCGTGTGCCCACTAAGGCCGAGGCGAAGTCGATCGCCAAGCTGGAGACGCGGCTTGCCGAGCTGCGGGCGATCGAGGCAGATGCCAGCGATGAGGAACAGGAAGATCATGTGTGGGAGATCGAAGAGGAACTGGTCGAGTTGCGCCAAGGGTTACGCGTTCCTGATCCGAATGGCCTTTCCTACGCCGGTGCAATCGTCACCATCGATGATTCCGGGCGGGCCGAGGTGCTCCGAGGCCTCGTGCGTGAGGCGGACAAAAAACGCGTGGCACGCGAAGTGGCTGCACAGACAGGCGATGCTGACGATTCAGGGAACGCACCTGCCCGGCAAGGCGAGTTCTCCGAACGGCTCACACGGAATCTGACGGCGCACTTCACCGTAGCGCTGCAGCTCTCCCTCACGCAGAACGTCCACGTGGCACTCGCCGCCCTCGCCTACCCGTTGGCGATGCGAGTTTTCAATCGCGGCGGTCAGTGGAAGTCTGAGCAACTGGTGAAGGTGAGTCACACCACGACCAATCTTGAACGCGATGCATCGAACATTGTCGATGCGAAGGCGTATCAAGCGTTCAAGGCGCTGCATCAGCAATGGAATGCGCGCGTGCCGCAGGAACAGGAATGCGTGCTGGGCTGGCTGCTCGGGTTGCCGCAGTCCGAACAGATCGAGTTGATTGCCTTCTGTACGGCAACGGCCGTAGATGGCATCGATCGAGCGCAGCTCGATGAGGATGCGAAGCAGCTCGCCGGTGCAGTGAGTCTCGACATGTCGCAGTGGTGGGAGCCGACCGCCGAATCTTTCTTGGCCCACATTCCAAAAAATGCGATTGCCAGGGCGGCGACTGAGGTCGCAGGCGAGGACGCGGCGGCTTCGCTTGCCAAAGCGAAGAAGGACGAAGCTGTGCGCACCGCCGAGCAGCTGCTCGCGGGCAAGGGTTGGTTGCCTTCGGTGCTGCGACTGTGAGGGCGCTCGGAGGGTTGCGCGCGTCGCAGCCCTCCGCTTTCTCGTCGTGTAGCTGTCGCGTGGTTCATTTGCGCTTGACCGAAGTGCTCGCCATGGCTGAAAGTGAGCACGCGTTCTGACGGCCACACAACAGAGGACGGCCATGCCCACCGCGCGCAAAACGACAACCACAAAGAAAGTGCGCAAAGAGAACGACAGCGCAGGGAAGGCGAAGCCTCAGGCACTCACGACCGTCGACTATCGCAGCAACGCTCCCCTTCCCCGCTGGATCAACGAGGTCATCAGCGCACAGCTTGCGATCGACCAGGAAGACGCGAAGAGCGCAGGCTCGCTCGGCTTCATGGCCCGCGCGCTGGTCATTGCGACGATGCCCTACAAAGATCCGAAGTCCGATGCGTACGTGCGCAGCAATGGTGATTTCCGGTTGCGCATCGTTGCCGGCTATGAAGGTGGCATTCCTTACGGCATCTATCCGCGCTTGCTCATGTCATGGGTGACCACCGAAGCCGTACGCTCCCAAACGCCAGTTATAGAGCTCGGGGACTCGCTGCGGGGATTCTTGCGCGATGTACTCGAACTGCGCAGCTCCGGGGGTGGCGCGCGCGGTTCTGGAACGCGCGTCGCCGAACAGATGAAGCGGCTGTTCGGCTCGCTCGTCACGGCGCAATACACCGGAAGCCTCGATAAACGCGGCTTCGTGCTGCGAAACATCCTCATCGCCGACGACATGGAACTGAGCGAAGAGGATCAACGCAAGTTCAAGACGCTTGAAAAGAGCGCGGATGTGCCGACCGAAGAACGTCAGCTCTGGACACCTCAGGCCAAGCACGAGGCTGGCCAGTGGCGATCCCACGTGCGCCTCAGCAATCGCTTCTATGAGGAGTGCGTGAGCAATCCGGTGCCCATCGATTTACGGGCGTACAAATCGCTGCGCGGCAACCCGCTGGCGATGGATGTCTACACCTGGCTTTCGTATCGAATGAGCTACACGCATCACCGCACGAAGCCCATTCGATGGGAATCGCTGATGATGCAGTTCGGCTCCGGCTTTAGCACGGTCGATCTCGGACAAGCCGTCCGCGACTTCAAAAAGGCTTTCCTACGTGCTCTCAAGCTCGTTCATATCGTCTATCCGCAAGCGAACATCGAGATCAACGAGAACGGCTTAGTGTTACTGCCCTCGCGGCCGCACGTGCTCCCGAACGGAAGCGGCGGCGGTCAACGGTCGCTGTTCTAGGTGCAGTAGACGATCGATTTCGACGGCCGGCGATCGACTCTTCCTGCGCTGAACAACTCCCGCCGAAAGCGCCACGCTGAAGAACTCCCGGCGAGTAGCGTGTGCATAAGCCTGTGGATTGGCATACTTATCCACGCTGAACAACTCCCGGGCTGTTTTCTGTGCTGCATCAGGCACTTACTGACTTATCCACACTGAACAACTCCCGTCGGTACGCTGAACAACTCCCGGAGTATTATCGCTTATCTATTATAAGGTACTGATATTTATAGAAATAATTAATGGTCTGAGTAACTCCCCTAATAGATTCTTCCTAACAAGACCTATTATTGATTCCTCCGCATCAGTGGAAAACTACCGGCGACCCAAAGCACCTGCCCTTCGCCATCCCTGGCTCCGCCCGCTCGCTAGCGCGAGCACCTTCTTGGGCTCATCCATGAGCCCGCATCAAAGGAGCCCCCGAGGGGGCTCTTATTTTATGGGTGGAACACTCACCGATCTTTCGCCGCACAGCGGCCTACCAACAACAGCTTCGGTACGATTTTTCAAGACAGGTTTTGCAAGTAAAGATCGAGATTGCGCGCAAAGCCGCGCGGAATTTTGTTTGGCGCTGTCGCAAGGAATGCTCATGCTGAGTGGCATGATTTATACTTGTTTTATATCGTTTTATTAATGGTATACTTAGCCAGTGATCTTGTTTTAGTCATGCAGGGAGCGTTATGAGCAACAAAGGTTTTTTCACTGGTCGAGTCGCCAAGGCCCCGATTTTCAGAGATGGTGGTAAAACATCGGTTTGTTTCCTGACACTTATCCGTAACGAGTTCTCAGGACAGGACGAGGGAAGCAACAAGGAACGCAAGGTAGCCATTCCCTTCACGGCTTTCGGCCGCATGGCGGAGACGCTTTCCAAGCATGCTGAAATTGGCGATCAATTATTCATCGAGTACCGAATAGCAAATAACGATCGCGAACGTGACGGCCAGGTTGATTATGGATTCAGCTTCATTCTGGAGACTTTCGAGTTCGGGGCGCCAGGTGAAGTAAAGCGCGAAAGGCTCACGCAGCAAGCAGCGAATTCGCGAGGCTGATGAAAGGTGAGTCAGCCTGTCTCAGAGAATGAATTCAATCGAGTTGCGCAGCAGCACTGTCAGCGTTGGGAGTCCCGCTCGCTTGCAGCGGTACGGGCCTTGCTTATAGAGCAGGTTCGTTTGTCCGAAGTGGCTGAAAAATTCGGAATGAAACCCCAGCAAGTCACCGTTCTTCGATCGCGATTCTTGGAGCGGATGCGCCGCGAGGCCGCAGTGAAGCTCCCGGCCGAGCAGTTCATGCAGCAGGTCAGGCCGGAGCGAGCATCCGTGCTGGACCCCTTCCGGAATGATCTGCGACAGCTGGTGAAACGAGGGTATGCGCTTACGCAGATTGGTGACTTTCTCCAGGCTAACAACGTCAAGGTGCCGATCAAAGAACTCCGCCGATTCGTAGAGGCAATGAATGAAAAAGTTAGTTCTAGCGAACCAAAAAGGCGGCGTCGGTAAGAGTGCTATCACGTGCCAGTTTGCGCATTACATGGCGAACCTGGGCAAGCGCGTGTTGGTGATCGACCTTGACCACCAGAGGAACACAAGCCGCCCGCTTGCGAAGAATGGTCGTGTAGCCGTTGCGCCATTCACATCGAGCGCGGTGCTGCGTGGCGAATACGAGAGCCTTCCTGAAGCCGCGTTTGTCCTTGTGCCCGGAGACGATGGTTTGAGCTTGCTTGTCGATCAGAAGGACAAGCACAACGCCTTCGTGAACCATCTAAATGACTTCTTGGGGCGCGCGGCCGCCGCGTTCGATTTGTGCATCGTGGACACGAATCCAAACCCTGACATACGGTATGCAGCGGCGCTTTGCACAGGGGATTTTGTGCTGTCACCCATAGAGCTTAATCAAGAGGCCATCGATGGCATTGGCGGGCTGTTGAATCATCCTCGCTATGGGTATCACAAGATCAAGCAGACCGTGAATCCGAAGCTGGATCTGATCGGCCTGCTGCCCAATCAGGTCGAGTCCACACCTTTTCAGCGGGCCAACTTCAAACAGGTAGCAGAGGCATACGCCAAGTTGCTCATCCTCGTTGATCCTGAGACTAAACGCTTTGCGTTCATCCCTGCGCGCACGGCGATTCCGGAGGCGCAAGCGGATGGCTTGTACCTGGCGGAGATGAAAAAAACATCGGCACGCGATGCTTGGAGGGAAATACGTCCCTCCTTTGACGCCATTGCCAAGCGTATGCATTTGGAGGGTTTATAAAATGGCACTGGACTTAAGCGCGCTTGACTCCACGTCGAGCGCACCAGTACTTGGGGACAGAGCGCCGCGGGCATCGCTCGATCGCTTCGTCGAGGATGAAGACCAGCCTCGCTTCGAGTTTGATGATCACGAATTCGAGGACTTCGTAGCTGACGTGAAAGCTCGCGGAATTCTGCAGCCCGTGATTGTTGAGGCACTTGCCAATGGTCTGCTGAAAATTCGTTTCGGCGCGCGTCGGCTGCGAGCAGCGCGCCGGTTGTCTCTTCCCGATCTGCCATACAACATTTCCGAAGATCCGCGCCAGCTTGATGACTACTCGCAAGTCTCTGAGAACCAGCAGCGTAAGAATCTCACTCCCCTGGAGTTGGCTAAGTTTGTCGCCAAACGTGTCCAGGCGGGGGATTCTCGCAAAGTGATTGCCGAGCGCTTGCGTTTGGATGCCAGCGCAATTACTCACCTGCTGGCACTGATCGATTCGCCGCCCTTTCTGCTTGAGCTTTATCACTCGGGCAAATGCCGCACACCCGTCTATCTTTACGAGCTGCGGAAGTTGTATGGCAAGAACGCGTCACTAGTCGAGGATCGGTGTGCGACTGCTGAGGAAATTTCGCGGCGCTTTATTTCGAGCTTGGCGGCGGAGATCAACGCACCGACACCCGTCATTACGCTTGCGAGTGCTCCCGAAGACTCGCTTGAAAAGTTGGAGAACAGAGGTCAGGACGGAGAGGCGCCCTCCCCTGGCGAGTCATCGCAGCCGCATGACCGTGCGAATGAACAAATGCTGGTTCGGCCTGTCGATCCGACTCGAATCAAGAAACCGCAGTTGCTAGGTAAGTATCGTAAACGCGATGTCATGGTGCTGCTGAATCGAAAGCCGACCAGTTCGGATACCGTTTTTGTCCGATACGAGGATGGCTCAGGTGAACAGGAGGTGTCGATTAGTGCGCTGACGTTGACGCAGCTTAGCGATCGGGGCTGAGCAATCGTCTTGTGGGGTTAAGCTTGCGCTCTCGAACTAGGTATGATGGCGGCACCACCCCAGGTAAACGCCGACGTGGATGCGTGGCTTCTCTGCCGCGCTATTATCAGTCCTGCTTTCAACGTAGACCGCAAGGAGACTCATCACGATGAAGTGGTTACTACTCACAGTCATCATAGCTGGCGCCACGGCTGGAGCGTTCGCGCAAGAGAATGCTTCCTCGACGGAGGGTGCGACGCAGCCAAGAAAAAAGTTCTGCCTCTATGAGGACAAACAGTACTCGGAAGGTGCGGTGTTGAGGGTCTCCGATGTGCAGTTGGTCTGCGTGTCCCGCGAGTGGGGAGTCATGATGAACAAGGAAAAAGACCTACTGTGGGAACCAATCACTTCTGAGCGGATCGCCACTTACCTCGAAGTCTCTGGATTACGCGCGAAGAAGAAATAACGCAGTGCAGGGGGCGAGGTTCTTTTGCCTCGCCCTGTGTTTTTTTCTAAAAATCAATCCCCCGCCCTTGGGATTCTAGCGCGGGCCGACGGGGCGCTCGACACTCACACGATGGCGGAGTCCCTACGATGTCCGCTGTTCCGTGGCGGCCGCGGTTGATTTTCCTGTGACAACAACGAGCGAACATCGCGACTTAGTCCTCGGTCGGCGGCGGAAGCTGCCGTTGCCGACCGGAGATGGCCATCGCTGTTTCCCATTGTGTCTCTAGCCGAATGAGGCGACGGTCATGCCCCCGAACTTCCTTGGCCAGGTCGCTCAGAGTGGTTCCCACACGCTCGACATCGTCCGTGAGACGCAGGACATCCTTGATGACCCTCATCACGTCTGAGACTGCACTCATTGTTTAGCACCGACAACCCGGTCCTTACGTTGGCTCGCTAGCTCGGCGAGAACTTCCTCCGCATCGCGTAGCCCGCTTGCCAGTGCAGCGCTAGCCCTATCGACCCTCGTCCTCAACTCTTGTGCCGCCTCGCGCAGCTCGGCCATCCCGGTATCGGATTCCGGAGCATCACAACGTGCTCGCACGAACTCACCGACGCTCACGCCAGCCCTTCGAGCCCGAATCTCGATCTTCCGTTTGAAAGTAGGTGTCGTCAGGACGACCAGCCGTTCAGTCTTCATTCCAACCTCCTGCATTGACATGCACATGTGCATGTTAAGGCTATTATTGAAGGACGGCAATGGAAGAGAGCTACTCTGTGCTCGGGCGATCCCCCACCCTCGCCTACCTGTAGGGTCTGGGTTAGTGGCCTGAGTGCTGCAGCGGTAGTTGACACTCCCCGCAAATCAACTTCAGACCCGGCTTGCCCCACGCGTTAATTTCGCAGTTTGGACAGGTGAATTTACATCGATTAGAACGTGATTCTGGTACTTCGTGGTTAACATCGAGGACATCTAAATTCTGTGGGTCGATCCCCTGCGCGGCTCCGACGTTGACCTGATCCAGTCGACGGCGCATTGGAAGTCTATCCTTCCATGTAATAGCGAAGTTTTGCTGTAACAGCTTTTTACAGGCTTCCTCGAATCGACCTCCAGGAATGATGTAATCCGCCATCTTCTCCCCTACCCTTCTACCGCCTGGCTTGCCGGTATCCGATGGCATCAGGCCGATTCCTTCCATGGCATCGGCCCATTCTTTGTTGTGATATGACCGCCGGCCAGGCGATCCGAAATGGCTTTGCCACAGATGCACCATTTCATGGACTAGTGTCTGGAGAATTTCGACGGCGGGTGCCACGGCGAAATATGCCGGGTTCATCGCAATTTCGTCCGACTTCTGGCCTGCAGCATTCACGAAACGCTGCCGCGAAAAGTAGCCATAACTCTGCTTCTCTCTTTGGAGCGTGATCAAGCACTGCGGCAACTGATCTGACCACAGCTCTTTGTTAAAAAAGTCGTAGGCCGTTTGCAGTTCCGTGTAAGTCTCTTTCGTAGGGAACATGACCATCCTCTGCGCCAGCAATCGCCCTCTTGTGGAGTCGTTTCGCCGATTATGGATTGTGCAATCCACAAACTCATTATGCCTCTCCGAGTGGACGCAGCAAGGAGAGGGCGACAGGTAAGGGACGTTGTCCACATATCCACAGTCAAAACCCGTAGGGCGCGAAGCGCCGTGCGAGCTAGCCGCCCGTAAGAGGCGGCGCGAGCGCGGTTGTGCTGTGGGTATGTGGACAACGCAGCCACAGATGTCGGGAGAGGTGGATCGGTACTGAAACCCTAGAAGCGCTTGAAAATTTCAAGAATACCGAGACAAAAAAGCTAATGCAGGATAGGCTATCGCCGGTGTTTGTGCTCCACGTTAGTTGTAGCTATGATTGGCTGATCGGTTTTTGGAGCTTTGAGATGCTTGAAAGCAGGGCGCGGCCGAATCGAATCAACATCGATCTGCAGGGTTACAAGGCATCGTGGGTGGCCTATTGCGAGCGCAATGGCACGACGCCCAGTGATGCATTCCGGCAGATCGTCGCGAAATTGATTGAGGGCGAGCAGAAGGGTGACAGCCAACTGCCGAGAGGTGTCGCTGCAGACGAACCGGAGAAGCCGTCCCGAAGGTGCGAGGTTCGGTTGACGGCCAGTGAGATCACCGCTGCTCAGGCGGTCGCTGCACGAGAAGGCTTTGCTTTGCCGCGTTGGATTGTTGGTCTGTTGCGAGCGCGGCTCACTGGTACGCCCCAGTTCGGTCAAAGTGAACTCGAAGCGCTAGCGAAATCCAACCTGCATTTGTTGGCGATTGGACGCAATCTGAATCAGGTGGCAAAAGCGTTGAATGCATCGACAGCGGACCGGAGTGCTTATCGGATTGATCTGGTCGAGCAGATACGGGACGTGATCGCCGAACACACCTCGAAGGTGGCTTTGCTGATGAGTGCGAATACAGAGCGGTGGAAGATTCGATGAGCGACTCTGCGGTCTATGTGGATGGGATGCTGGTTGATTGGGGAACTCGACTGTTCAACCGCACGCCCACGAAAGGGGTTAAAGCGAAGACGGGCCTGACCGGTATCCCGCTGGTTTCACGCCGGCCGGTCCAGCAAAGCAGAGATGCGAAGGCCATCCGCAACAAGCTTGGCAGCATTGCCAAGCGAACTCCCCAAGTCATTGTGCGAATCAGCGGCGGCGGCAAAGGGATGCAGCACATCGGCGCGCACATGGATTACATATCTCGCAACGGACAGATTGAGCTGGAGGACCAAGACGGCCAGGCCATCGAAGGCAAGACCGGGTTGTCGGGGCTGAAGGATGAATGGCGCGATGGGGGGTTTCGGATTCCCGAGGAGGGCTCTCGACGTGAGGCACTGAACATCGTGTTATCGATGCCTGCGGGCACTGACGAGCTGGCTGTGAAAAGAGCCGCTCGCGATTTCGCTGCGAGGGAATTTGCAGATCATCAATACGTGATGGCACTCCACACATTCGACACCGATCCCGACCCCAAGCCCTCGCGAAATCCTCACGTGCATCTGACGGTCAAGACGAGGTCGCTGCAAGGCGTTCGACTCAATCCACGGAAGGAGGATCTACAACGCTGGCGCGAAGGCTTTGCCGAGGCATTGAAGGAGCATGGCGTTGAGGCGGCAGCAACCAACCGGCAACAGCGCCTGCAGCGCGAGCGAGGGGAGAAAATTAGCGTCACTCATATGCGGAAGCGCGGAGTAAAACTGGAGAGGGTGGGCAAGGGGGCTGATCCGGCGCGCGTGGCGAAGGCTAAGCAAACAGAAGCCGAGATTCTTGGCACCTATCACCAACTCACCAGAGCGTTGGCCACTTCGATCGATGTCGATGATCGTCGGCTAGCACTGTCTCTGGTGAATCGTTTGGGGGGCAATCGCGAGCAGGGTAGAGCTGTTGATCGAGATTCGACAGAGCGAAACATCTGATGTCAGATCAAATACTTATGAATCGATTGCTTGTCTTGGACAACTCCATAAAACTTAAGTATACTTAAGTCATATGTTGCAGAGATTGTCTCCTGCGCAGTTCCGGGCCTTGATTAAGGCGCGAGGCTACTCCTTTGTTGAATTAGCCCGGCTTTGGGGTGTGAGCGCCGCACGCGTGACACAGATGGTCAAAGATGCCGATCGTCCGGCGTACTTGGATTACGCGTTGTGGGGCTTGCCGGCGAGGTCACGAGCTTTCGCGGTTGGCTTACGTCGTGGTGAAGCTGCTGCTGCTGCGGAAAGGCGTCACCCTGATCTTCGGCGGCAACCGCGTGCCAGAGCAATTCGGATTGCATCGGATTCAACCCTTGAAGGGGGGGACGTTTATATCGTTCATCGTTCACAAGGTGAGCACCTACAAGAAGGTGCGCGCGGCGCGATCATCGGTGTTGAACATGGCGCCGTGTGGATTGGCTTTGAATCCGGATACGTTGAGCGTTTCCCTATGAGTTACTTGGAATCTACTAGCAGCTTTCTGGTAGCGAATGGTGAAGTGAACTCTAGTGCGCGGGGATATCGCTTCACCACGTCAATGGAGGCACAGCGAGCGATCGTGAATGGAAGTTTGCGCATCGCCTAGTGGAGGGGCCCCCGGCCCATGCGCAAGGGGCTAGGCATTTCTGCTATAATTTGGCGACAAAGGAGGGTGGTTTGCGATGATGACTGAAGCACAGCTTCGAGCGGCATTTTTGCGAATCAACGGGAGCGCCAAATTAGAGGGCACCGAGCCTGATGCAGAATTGCTCGCCCTGCAGGAACGCATCATCCGTGGCGAGATCACGACGGAACAGGCGCTCCATGAACTCGTCGAAGACTTCTCGCATCGAGACGCGTCGGTGGCGTGACTGCCGACGTCGATTCCTACAAATATCCCGGCCTTGACGTTCTACGAAATAAGGTTGGGATCAAAGATGCCGAAATCCTTGCCCGATTTGAGGATCGGGCTGTTTCAATTCGATCTTTAGAGCTAGAGAAAAATCCGATCGCTGGAAACTACGATCTTTCGCACTTACGTGCGATACATCGTCATCTGTTCCGCGACGTGTACGCATGGGCCGGTGATTTGCGTACGGTAGAGATTGGCAAGGGCGGTAATTGGTTTGCGCCTGTTGAAACACCTGCCCATACCCTCAAAACGTGGGGTGACAAATTGTTTGCGGATCTCGCGCGGGATAATTATCTGCGGGATCGATCTAAAGCAGATTTCGCTGACGGTCTCGCTCATCATTTTTCAGAGCTGAATTACGCGCATTTTTTTCGAGAGGGAAACGGTCGCGCAACGCGGGTTTTCATGCAGGATGTTGCACGTCAAGCCGGTTTCACCTTGGAGTATCAAAAGCTCGATCGGGACGAATGGATATATGCCTCGCGAGCGAGCTATGCGGGGGATTTGCAGCCGGTACGCGAGTTGTTCGATAGAGTTGTCGTTCCCACTCGTGCGCTTGAGTTCGAGCACAATCCTCAATCGGCCGTGAAGCAATATCCAGAGTTGCAAGGCGCAGCGCAAACCCTTCAGATGGCGCAAGCATATTCAACAAAGTTTGTATCTAAAGAATTTAGAGCAGCATTTATCAACAGTGTTCGCGAACGTATTCAAGCAACGTTGCGCGGAGGCGATCTCATTCCTACGCCAAAGTCCGATGACAAGTCAAAGGAGCTGCCAGGTCGGGAGCGGTAGGGGGGCTAGATGAGAAGCCGTGCGATCGCAAAGACTAACCCAACTTGAGCAGAATCGACCGGGTTTCGCCGTTTTTTGGTGAGTGGCCTCTAATCGGATCATACAGTTGCATGCGATTTGAGGCCGAAAAGCGCGTGTAGTGCCGACCTTGGTCGTTGGCTTTTCTCGCCCGATCGGTTTTGATACGTGGCATGTATTTGCGGTACACGACGCGTAAGAAAGACGGCAAGATGCATCGCTATTGGCGACTGGTGCAAAGTGTGCGTGTGGGTCGGCGCGTGATTCAGCAGACCGTCGCGCATCTCGGTGAGCTCGATGCCGAAGGGCGCCTGCAGGCACGCATGTTGGCGCAGCGTTTGATCGGTGCACCGGAACAAGCGGCGCTGTTCGACGACGGCTCGGATCAGCGAACGGTGTCGGTGCGTCTGAAGGGCGTACGCATTGAGCGCTCACGGCAGTTCGGTGATGTGTATTTGGCGCTGGCGTTGTGGCGCGGGGTGGGGCTGGAAGAGTTTTGCCGCCAAGTGCTGAGGTCGGGCAAGGAGCAGATCGGCTGGGAGAAGATCGCCGCGGTGTTGGTCGCGGCACGACTGTGTGAACCCTCCAGCGAGTTGCACATTGCGGAGGATTGGTACCGGCGCACGGCGCTGTCGGATCTGCTGCAGCTGGATGAGCTGCAAGTCAACAAAGACCGTCTGTATCGCGGGCTCGATGAGTTGCTCGAACACAAAGCGGCGCTCGAAGCGCATTTATCCAAACGCTATGGCGAGCTGTTCGCGGTCGAGAACGAAGTGCTGCTGTATGACGTGACGAGCACGTATTTTGAAGGCCAGGCCAATCGCAACGAACTGGCCAAGCGCGGCTACTCGCGCGATCACCGCCCCGATTGCAAGCAGGTGTGCATCGCGTTGGTGGTGAGCTTTGATGGCTTTCCGTTGGGCTACGAAGTGTTTGCCGGCAATACCCATGATTCGACGACCTTGCAACAGATCGTCGAGACCATGGAGCATCGGCACGGCGCCCTGGGGCGGGTCTGGATTGCCGATCGCGGCATGGCCAGCGCCAAGAATCTCGCGTGGCTGCGCGCGACGGGGCGACGCTACATCATCGGTGCGCCGAAGTCCGAACTCAAACACTGCCAGACAGCGCTCGCCGAGACCCGCGGTTGGCGAGTGATTCGTGAGGGCGTTGAAGTCAAGCTACTGGACGGCACGGTGCCCGAGGAACGTTTCATTCTGTGTCGCTCGGCCGATCGGCGCGAAAAAGAGCGAGCGATGCATGAGAAGTTCAGCACCCGCATCGAGGCGGCGCTCACTCGACTGCAGGGGCGCATCGCGAAGGCGAAGCAGCCCTTGGATAAGGCGCAGGTGCTGCGCCAGATCGGTCGCCTCCTGCAACGCAATTCGCGCGCGGCCGCACGCTTTGAGACGTCCCTACACGAGGATGACAGCGCCGCCGGCTTCACCTTGCGCGTGCAACATAGCGTGGAGTTCGATCGCTGGGCGGCGATGTCCGAAGGCGCCTATGTACTGCGCACGAACATCACCGACTGGAGTGATGAGAAACTCTGGAAAGCCTACATCCAACTCACGCAAGCGGAAGCTGCCTTTCGCATCAACAAGGATCAGTTGCGCGTGCGACCGATCTGGCATCAACGCGCCGATCGCGTCCAGGCACATATCCTCGTGTGCTTCCTCGCCTTCGTGCTGTGGAAGACCTTGGAGATGTGGCAGCAACGAGCGGGCCTGGGTAATTCTCCGCGCACGGTGCTCGAAGAATTCGCACGCATTCAATCTCACGACGTCATCCTGCCGATGCAGGCCCAAGGGGAAGTTCGCTTGCGCTGTGTCACGCAGCCCGATGCGGCGCAGACCGTGCTGCTGGAACGACTCGGCATGGTGCTGCCGAAGCGTCTGCGCATGCCGCAGATCGACCTGCCCGCGGTCCTCAGTGCCTGAGCACGCGACGTCCGTCGCACCCAAAATGTAGTGCCGACTTTTGGCGCAAGCTATTGATCCTATTCATCCGCACCCCGGATTCTGCTCAAGTTGGGCTAACGCGGCGGCCGCACTGCTGAGTAAGATCGTGGCATCGCGCGGGCCGTGATCGGGCGAACCGCGAATGATCCGTTAGGATGTGCATGAACGCAATGTGCGCACGTCGTGGGCTTTCGCGAGTACTGCGCTGTGATACGGCTTCATTACGCCAATCCCTTCACACGACGTTGTGCAATCCATGCTTCGATCGCTCGCGCCGTCAGTGTGCCACCTGGTGGCTCCAGTGCTGCGATGAACTCGCACTTGAATGCTTGGTGGTGCCGAGCGGCGAACGCCGAGCACACGCCGCGATAGCAGCGCACCGGATCATCGTCGCGCTCATCCCAATCCTCACCCGTATCGATGTCGTCTGCCGCGCTCGAGCGCGGCGGCACGAAGGCGTTGAGGATGTTGAGCGCCCAGGTCGGCCGGGCCGCTGCCGCCGTAACCGAAATTCCAGCCATCCGGCGAATGCCAAATCACCGTCCAGGGCACGCTTGCACCGCACGGCTCAGCGG
>JAIBJL010000314.1 GCA_020029545.1 Gammaproteobacteria bacterium | reverse complement strand
ACTGCAGTGGAAATCCTGCGTGATTTTGCGGATTTGCCGCTGAATTACTGGGTCACTGGATTCGGTACCGCCGGCACCTTGAGTGGCGTGTCGCGAGTGCTCAGGCAGAAAAGTCCCAACACTCGTATCGTGGTGTGCGAACCGGACAACTCCGTGATACTTGCCAGCGGCATTGCACAAGCGCGCAATGATGACGGCTCTCCCCGCGGCAGCCACCCAAATTTCCGGCCGCATGTAATGCAGGGCTGGTCTCCAGACTTTATCCCCGGTATTGCTGAAGAAGTGATGAAGGATGCGCGCATCGATGCGTATATTCCGATCGATGGCAATGACGCGATGCGGTACGCACGCGAACTCGCACGCCAGGAAGGCCTGTTTGTGGGCACTTCATCCGGCGCTACCTTCGCCGGCGCAATGAAAGTGGCAGAGCAGGCACCGCAAGGCAGCACCATTCTCTGCATGCTGCCGGATACCGGCGAGCGTTACATGACCACGCCGCTGTTTGGCGACGTGCCTGAACAGATGACCGAAGAAGAACTCGGAATTTCCCGGTCGACGCCCGGCTATCGCTTCGATGTCAGTGGTGCGCCCGCACCGCCCCCGCTGGAGCAACCGGTGGATGCGGACACTCGCAGCGAACTGCAGGACCTGATCAAGGATTCCCGGCAACCCATCATCATGTTTGCGCTGGAGTGGTGTGAGTTCTGCTGGTCCGTGCGCAAGCTATTCGATCGATACAAGATTCCATTTCGCTGTGTCAGTCTCGATTCCGTGGAGTACCAACGGAACGATCACGGCGGTGCGTTGCGCGCCGCGTTGCGAGCGCACACCGGCTGGAATACGTTGCCGCAGATATTCATCGGAGGCGAATTTGTCGGCGGATGCACCGACATTTTTGACGAGATACTGAGCGGCCGGCTGGTGGAAAGACTACTGGCGATAGGGGTTCGATTGGAAGAAGAGATCAAGGACCCGTATGGATTTCTGCCAAAGTGGTTGCACCCACGCAGGGCGTAGTCGCGGGTGCCAGCAGTCTTCTGTTCGAGCGCACATCTGTTTTTTGCTGGCGAACAGGGAGGGCGGGCGAATCGAGCGCAGCGGAGGGAGGATTAGATTACCTGAAGGTAATGTCCGAGACCTCAGTTGATCGCTGCCGCCCACCGATAGTCGTCTGCGCTCGGACATAAAAACCGCTCTGCAAATACGCTCGATGGTGCAGGCGGTTTGAATTTCTTATCCGCTGCGAGGGCGCTCGATTGTGGAAGATATGTTCTGTTTACGACACTGCTACTATGCCGCCCCTTACGCGTCCCTGATCTAGCCCGCATTATTCATGAACGGCACGACGCATCGGCGATGTCTGGATCGGAAGGGTATTTTACGGATCGTAAAAAACAGGATGTTTTTTCAGAAGCCTACAGGGACGTATTCACGGCGGTGCGGAAAATACTCTTCCGATCCAGGGGTCGCTGGCCGCCGACGTTCATCGTTCATGAATAATGCAGGCTAGTGCATGATCGGGATCGAACGCGTGCCGAGGACGCGAAGCGCTCGATCGATGTCGTGCCTGCCTGACGTGAGCGCTTGCGCCTGGCTATTTGAATTTTCGACATGATCACGCCGACGTATCCTGACGTACGGGTTGGGGAAGCATTGAATTGACGCGACAATCGGAATCTTTTGCCTTCGTGCGCGACCTGGCGACCCGTTGGGATGTTGTCGCGGTGATCGTGGTGGTGGGTGTGATCGCTTTTCTGGGGGAGGCGAGTCGCGGCTTGTTGGCGCCGCTCGCTCAACTCACGGCCGTGCCACTGTCGCTCGATCCGATCAATTTGCCGTGGTACGCAGCGCGAACGACTCTGCGAATGTTCTCGGCGCTTGCGCTGTCGCTGGTTTTTACGCTGACGTATGCAACGTGGGCGGCGAAAAGCGATCGCGCCGGCCGGCTGCTCGTGCCCATGCTCGATATTCTGCAATCGGTCCCCATTCTCGGCTTCATCTCGGTCACCGTCGTGTTCTTCATGTCGCTCGTGCCGGGCCGTGTGTTGGGCGCGGAGTTTGCGGCGATATTCGCTATATTCACTAGCCAAGCTTGGAATATGGCGTTTAGTTTCTATCAGTCGTTGCGCACGATTCCGGCGGAGTTGGTCGAGGCCGCCGCGTCGTTCCGCTTGTCGCCGTGGATGCGTTTCTGGCAATTGGAAGTGCCCTTTGCGATGCCCGCATTGGTGTGGAACATGATGATGTCGATGTCCGGCGGCTGGTTCTTCGTCGTGGCGTCCGAAGCGATCAGTGTCGGACATACCTCGATCGCATTGCCGGGCATCGGTTCTTACATTGCGCTTGCAATCGAGCAGGGCAATCTCAAAGCAGTGGTTTGGGCCATTGCGACGATGCTGATCGTGATCCTGATCTACGATCAGCTGCTGTTCCGGCCGCTGGTCGTTTGGGTAGATCGTTTTCGCGTCGAGCAGGAGCCCGGCATGCGTGTGCCACGATCCTGGGCGTTGACGATGATGCGGCGTTCCCGATTGATCGGTGCATGGACGGCGTTCTTTTATGCCACCGTGCGTGCAACGAGCCGTGCCGTCGCGCCAGGCGTTCCTAGGAGCGAGAGCGGGCGCGCTACCGGAAAATTCGATGTGCTTTGGTTCGCTTTGCTCATTGCGGTCATCGCGGCCTCGTTGTGGCACATCGTCTATGTACTCATCGCCAATGCCTCTCTGCGAGAGGTCATCGATGTCTGCGGCTTGGCCTTGATCACGATGGTGCGTGTGTTTGTATTGATCGCGCTCGCGAGTTTATTGTGGGTGCCGATCGGTGTGTGGATAGGCTTGCGTCCGCAAGCGGCGGAAATCGTGCAACCCATTGCGCAATTCCTGGCGGCCTTTCCTGCCAATCTGTTGTTTCCGGTCGCGGTGTTCGGCATCGTCACGTGGCACTTGCATCCGGATCTGTGGCTGAGTCCGCTCATGATTCTCGGCACGCAGTGGTACATCCTGTTCAACGTGATCGCGGGCGCATCGGCCATGCCGGCGGAATTGCGCTACGCTTCCGACAATTTTTCCGTGCGAGGATGGCTGTGGTGGCGCAGAGTCGCGCTACCGAGCGTCTTTCCTTATTACGTGACCGGTGCGATCACGGCGTCGGGCGGCTCTTGGAATGCGGCCATCGTGGCAGAACTTGCGAGCTGGGGTAAAACGCAAGTGAAGGCACACGGCTTGGGCGCATACATTGCCGAAGCGACGGCTGCGGGAGACTTTCACCGCATCGTGCTCGGGATCGCGACGATGAGCGTGTTCGTGCTGCTCATCAATCGTTTCTTCTGGCGGCCGTTGTATTACTACGCCGAGCGGAAGTTCCGTCTCACTTGATCGATAGGTTCATCACATGTCCGTTACCGCGTTGTTGGCCGTGAGTGGCGTACGCAAAGCGTTTCAGAAACCTGACGGCGGCGAGCACTTGGTGTTGGATGGCGTCGATCTGCGACTCGACGAAGGTCAGATCGTCGGGCTGCTCGGGCGTTCGGGTTCGGGAAAGTCGACCCTGCTCAGGCTGATCGCCGGCTTGTCGCAGCCGAGTGCCGGACGGCTCGCTTATTTGGGCAAGCCCATCGAAGGCCCGCCCGCCGGCGTTGCCATGGTATTCCAAAGCTTTGCGATTTTTCCCTGGCTCACGGTGTACCAGAACGTTGCGCTCGGACTCGAAGCTCAGCGGTTGCCTCATGCGGAAATTCGCAAGCGCTCGCTCGCCGCCATCGACATGATCGGTCTCGACGGCTTCGAGTCCGCTTATCCGCGAGAACTCTCCGGCGGCATGCGACAGCGAATTGGATTTGCACGCGCGCTCGTCGTCCATCCCAACATATTGCTCATGGATGAGCCGTTCTCCGCGCTCGATGTCTTGACTGCCGAAACGTTGCGGACGGACTTCTTGGATTTGTGGTGCGAGGGCCGCATGCCTATCAAAGGCGTCATTCTCGTCACGCACAACATCGAAGAGGCCGTGTTGATGTGCGACCGCATTCTGGTCTTCGGCAGCAACCCGGGCCGCATCTTGAATGAAATCGAAGTGAAGTTGCCGCAGCCCCGCGACCGTCTCGACCCGTCCTTTCGCGAGCTGGTGGAACGCATCTACGTCGAAATGACGGCGCGACCGGTAGCGGGCGCCGCCGGCGGTCGGGCAGAGCGCTTTCCCGGCACGGGCATCGGCACCGTTCTTACGCATGTATCGTCGAACTTATTGTCGGGACTGTTGGAACGAGTGGCGGCGCCGCCCTTCAACGGCGTTGCCGACCTGCCCAAGATCGCGTCCGACCTGCAGATGGAAATCGATGAGCTCTTCCCCGTTGCCGAGACGTTGCAAATGATGCGCTTCGCCGAAGTCGAGGGCGGCGACATTCGACTCATGGACATCGGTCTTGCGTTCGCGCATGCAACGCTCGATGAGCGCAAACGCATGTTCCTGCGCCAGTTGCTCAACTACATACCGCTGGCGGCCCATATTCGGCGTGTCCTCGACGAGCGAGCGTCGCACAAAGCACCCAAAAGCCGCTTCAGCGATGAGCTCGAAGATTTCATGAGCGAAGAAGCCGCCGCGCAAACATTGCGCGCGATCGTCAGCTGGGGAAGATATGCCGAAGCGTTTGCCTACGACAACGAAAACGCCGTGTTCAGCTTGGAGAATCCGAGCTGAGCCATTGGCGTCGATCATTTGCACGTCGCCGGTTCAGCGTGGTCGTGCCGCGCCATCGTTCGGGCCAGCGACATATGCCGCGTCAACCGCGGCGAACTTCCTTGTACAGACCCATAAATATCCACTGCGTCCTGTGTGGAGAAAGGCGCCCCTTCTGACTGGCTAGGTCAGAAGGGGATATTGGTGGAGGCGGCGGGAATCGAACCCGCGTCCGCAAGCACTACGCTACAAGATCTACCGGCATAGCCACGTTATTGGTTCTCACCTCGTGCTACCCAACGGGCAGGAAAAACACGAAGCCAGCTTCAGAGCGTTTTAACTGGTCGGCCTGGAGCACACCGAACAGCGAGCTTGTGAGCGCGTCCCCCGATTCTGGATGCACAAGCACATACCAGGCGGAGGTTAGGCGGGATTAAGCCGCCAGAGCGTAGTTGTCGTCGTTTGCAACTATAAGTTTGTAAGCAGTTTAACGAGTTACTTACAACTCGACAGGCACCTGTAGTTTCGCCACCCACGTCGAAGCCGATCGCCCCCGTAGGAGCCGATAGTGTAGGGGCCGGCTGCGGAATAACAAGGCCGGTTGGCCGAAAAGCCTTGCCGGTACGGCTCAGCGCCGCGACGACTTCATCAGGCGTCCTCGCTCCCGCTCCCAGTCGCGGTCCTTCGAGCTTTCGCGTTTGTCGTGTTCCTTCTTGCCCTTGGCGAGCCCGATGCGCAGTTTGACGCGACTGCCTTTCCAGTACAGCTCGAGCGGTACGATGGTGTAGCCCTTGCGCTCGACAGCATTGGAAAGCTGTTCGAGTTCGGCGCGGTTGAGCAGCAGCTTGCGCGTGCGGACCGGGTCCGCAATGACGTGCGTCGACGCCGAAGTCAGCGGCGAGAAATGAGCGCCGAACAGGAAAGCTTCCTGATTCTTGACGAACACGTAGGCCTCTTTCAGCTGCGACCGGCCGGCGCGCAGGCTTTTGACTTCCCAGCCCAGCAGCGACATGCCGGCTTCATAGGTGTCTTCGATGGTGTAGTCGTGGCGCGCCTTGCGATTCTCGGCGATCCGCGGCTTCGGCTTGTCGGCAGTTTTGGCGTTCTTGGTCATGAAGAGCGTGAATTGTAGCGGCAGCCGTTGCGATGCTGTTGAGGAAATACCGGCGCCTTGACAGCGCGGTGGTACTTCCGGTGCGGCAGCCTGTCGGACTGAAGTGATCGTAGCGAGGCGCGTGACAGATGGAGGGCAGTTTTTCGATCGTTCGAGGCGAATAGCCCTGGTCCAATTCAATGGGCTATTTAACGAGAAGGATCGGAAAAATGGACGTAAGCTGACACCGCCGCAGTAGATCAATCTTAAGTC
>JAIBJL010000054.1 GCA_020029545.1 Gammaproteobacteria bacterium | reverse complement strand
CCGGGCTCCGGCGTCGTTACGTACATGTACATGAGCTGCTTCGACAACGGCACGAGTCCCACGCCGATGGCACCCTGATAGATGTGCAGAGTCACCACTTCGGCGGGCCGCTCGAAATTGTGACGCCACACGCCTTGTCCGGTGAACTCAGGCCCCGGCGCATCGGGAAAGATCATGGATCGCGTCGTCGAGTTGATGCCATCGGCACCGATCACCAGGTCGTATCGACCGGTGGTTCGATCGGAGAACTCGACATGGACCGCTTTGCCGTCGTCATCTAGGCGCAGGGCTGTCACGCCCAAGCGCACGCGTGCTCCGCTGGCAAGCACGCGTTGACCGAGTACGCGATGCAGAGCGGGGCGGCCGATGCCGATATTGGCCGAATATCCCGGCACGAGCGCGGGTGTGGGGAGCTTCGCGAGATGCGCCCCGTTGGGTGCGAACACATCGACGTAGTCGAAACCGAAGCCGGCGTCGCAATATTCGTCGAGCAGCCCGAGCTGCGCCATGGCGCGCACGGCATTCGGTTGTTGAATGATGCCGACACCGTACACCGACCAATTCGGATCGCGCTCGATCACGTCGACATCGAAGCCCTGCTTACGCAGCGAGATCGCCGACGTCAGTCCGCCGATGCCCCCACCCACGATGAGAATATTCGCGCCACGCATTTGCGTCCGTCCCCCGTCTAATTCGATTGCGCCTTCGGCTAGGTCCCTATCCGAAGAATCCGGCGGCAGAGCGCGTGGTGCTTGCGCAGCATCTCGAAGCCGTCCGCATCCGAATACATCTGCCCTTCCCATTCGCTCGACATGTAGCCGCTGTAACCGGCATCCCGGAACACCGGCAGGATCTGCTCATAGGGAATACACACTTCGCTGCCGTCGGCATTGAAATCGTAGAACTTGGCATGAACGTGGATGACTTGAGACATGATTTCCTGCCATGCCCGGGCGTCCTGCGGCACCAGAATGTTGAAGATCACACCGAGCGCGCTGGCAGCCGCCGGGTCCGCGCCCGTTGCCCGCGCCTCCCGAGCGAAGTTCGCACGCTTCGCCGGCAGCTCATCCTCCGACATCCAGATGTCCAGGGCCACCTTGATGAGCGCCTCGGATATGCCGCGATTGCGCAACGTATCGAGATAAGGCGGGGGCACGGTGCGAGCGGTGGCGCCGAAATCGGGGATGAAGCCCAGGCACGGCGAGTTCACCTTATCGTACATCTCCCGATACGCCATCACTTCGGGAGAGTTCACTTTGTACGGCGCATGGATTTCCAACCCGAGCTTCACGTTCACGCGTTCGGCAAGCGGTACCAGCCGTCTAACGACTTCTGCGCTGGCCGTGAATTGATACCGCGCTACCGGAAAGCCCAGTTTCGCCGCGGCAAGAATCTGCGGCTCGTGATAGGCGACGGACTCCTCCGTGCTCATCAACCGGTCGCGGCGGATTGCGATGTCGGAGTTGAGACCGAGGCAGGTGGGAACCAGTCCGTGCTGCGCCATGAGCTCACGGAATCGTGCCGCGAATTCGTCGCTGACGGCAGGAAAGCCGCGGACGCTTTGAAAGCCCACGATCTCAAGGCCCGGCCCGAGGTTGAGCTGCGCGACCTTGGCGACCAGTTGTTCGAACGTGAAGCGGCGGGAATGGAACTCGTTGGTGAGGCTGAACAAGGTGGTGCCCAGCCGCGGCCCGTCGACTGCCTGCGGGACTTGGGGCGATGCACTCATGAGCGCCTCCCGCTGGCGAGCAGCCGTTTCCGCGATTTTGTGACCCAAGCAAGTCCCGGGATGTACGGTGGATACAGCGTCAGGATGAAATCGATATCGTGTTCGCTGCCAGGTTCGAAGTGCGGCGCAGTAGCATGCAGATAGGCCGAGTCGAGCACGTACCACCATTCGTCAACGCGGTCCGGCAACTCATTGGGTCGGAAGTGCTTGCCATTGACTTCAAGTGTGATGGCACTTGGGTCCACGCGCTGCCCGTCGACGCGCAGCTCGCCGATCTCGACCGTCGACAACGGCAGCGCGCGATACCACGGCAGCCGTAGATCGAGATCGAAGCCTCGCGAGGTGGCAGTGAGCGCATCCTCGCCAATGAGATTGTCGTGAATCGTCATGAATCCCCCCTTGAGTCGTTGCGAGTCGTTGCGAGTCGTCGCGCTTGAGAGCGTGGCGACGCTTGCTCACGCTATTGACGAATTAGAATATAAATTCTAATCTACGATTAGTCCAGCCCTTCGGGATTTCTATGCTAAGACACTCGCGCATGCTGGCGCTCGGCAGTGCCGCGCCGCGTTTTTCATTACCCGATTCCGATGGCAGGATCTGGTCTTTGGAAGACTTCGATGGCGCTCGCGGCCTCGTTGTTGCATTCATCTGCAATCACTGTCCGTTCGTTCAGCACATCGCGGCCGGGCTGGCGCAATTCGCGCTCGATTATCAGCCCCGTGGGATCGCCTGCGTCGCCATCTCCGCGAATGACGTGGTCTCGCATCCTGACGATGCACCGGACAAGATGGCGCAGTTCGCGCGGCAAAATGGCTTCGTTTTCCCCTATTTATACGACGAAAGTCAGCGCACGGCGCTTGGCTACGAGGCGATTTGCACGCCCGACTTCTATCTGTTCGATCAAGCGCGACACCTGGTCTATCGAGGTCAGTTCGACGCGAGCCGGCCTCACACGGAATGGGACGTGCGGGCCGGTCGGGCCCGCAATATGGTTCCCGTAACAGGCGCGGATTTGCGCGCGGCGACCGAAGCGCTGCTCACCGCGAAGCCACCCCTGGCCGATCAGATTCCCAGCGCCGGCTGCAGCATCAAGTGGAAACCCGCGAACGAGCCCGATTGGGCCTGAGACGATGAGGCAGGCCTGAAACGCTCGACGATGCGTGGGCTGGGTATCCAATATTTTTGCGTTTCAGAATTTAACTTCTAATTAAAATACCAGGACCGCGGCCATGAATGCTCCTCACACCGTCAAGCGCGGCGTCAGCCTCTACAGCTTTCAGGAGGAGTACTTCCTGCGCACGATGACGCTCGAACAATGCATCGCGCAAGCCGCAAAGCTCGGTGCTTTCGGCATCGAGTCGCTGGCCGAGCAGATGATGCCGGGCTTTCCGAATCTCTCCGATGATTTCTACGCAAAGTGGTACGAATGGATGCAGCGCTACCGGACGACCCCGGTGTGCCACGACATGTTCCTGGACACGAAGAAGTACAAGGACCGCCTGCTCACGCAGGAGGAATGCATTCAGTCCATCGAACGCGACCTCAAGCACGCGGCCCGGCTCGGCTGCAAGGTGATGCGCGTGCTGGTGTTCGTCGCCCCGAAGCTGCTCGAGAAATGCATTCCGCTCGCGGAAAAGTACGATGTGAAAATGGGGCTGGAAGTCCACGCACCCTGGCACCTGGATCACGGATGGATCATGGGTTTCATGGAAATGATCGAGCGGACTGGAACGCGGCACGTGGGACTCATTCCCGACATGGGCATTTTCACCAAGCGCTTGCCCCGCGTGATGCGCGATCGGGCGCAACGCAGCGGCGCTACTCCCGCCATTCTCGATTACGTGTGCGCCGAGTATGAAAACCGAACGCTCGCCGACTACGTGATCTTCGAGGTCCGCCGCATGGGTGGCAACGCGGTCGACATGGCCTTTGCCGAGCAATGCCGCCATAACGTGTGGTCGAACCCGAAACGGCTGCTCGAGTTCATGCCCTACATATTCCACATCCACGCCAAGTTCTACGAAATGCTGCCCGACTGCACGGAATACAGCATTCCGTACGAGGACATCGTTCCCGTGCTGATCCAGGGCGGCTACGACGGTTATCTCTCCAGCGAGTACGAAGGCAATCGACACATTCAGGACGCCTTCGCGGTCGACAGCGTCGAGCAGGTACGCCGTCAGCATGAAATGTTCAAGCGACTGCTGGGAGAGAGGTGAGCTGTGTTCGACAAATACATGATCTGCGAAGACACGGTGCGCAACGTCGTGAAAGACGGGCGAGTCGCGGGCTTTGAGCTCGGGGCACGACTGCCCTATTACCGCGGCCTCGGCCTGTCCATGGTCGAGGACGTGGCAGTGAGCGTCGACGGTGAGAAGATCCAGCGCGAAAGCGTGCGCGTCACCTTGCGTGGGCGAACCTATACGCTGGATGAAATGGAAACCGAGTATGAGGACCGCTGGGAGATGGGCGAGGTGGCGACGGTCACGGTACTCAAGCCCGGCGGCTTGAACGCAGGCCCGCACACTATCGAACTGGTCGAGCGGCTGCGAGTGGCCTACCTGCCGTTTCCACTCATAGGACGCGATCTAAAACAGGTCACCGTCGGCTGAAACACCTGGCGGGTCAGGGCTCGCGCCATGACCCGCACTCCCATGTAGCACGCAGCTGGCGGGCGTCTCGTTCAACGCCCCCAGCGATAGTTCGCCTGCAATCCGTAGGTGCGCGGCGTACCGAACGCGAAGTTATACGTATTGATGGTGTCGCCGGTGAATGCCGCGTAAGTCAGGATGCGCTCATCTTCGATGTTGTGCACATAGGCAGCGACGTCCCACTGTCTATCCGCCGCAGCCAGAGTGACCGTGGCATCGCTGATCGTGTAGGCTTCCTGCTTATCCGCGCGCCAATTGAATGCCGTGAGGTAGTAGTCGGACTTGTATTGGCTGCGCAGTCCGGCAGTAAGCTGTAGCGGGCCCAACTCCCAGGTGTGATCGTAGCCCAATACCAGCGTCCACTCGGGCGATTGCACCGGTCGATTGCCCGCCAGGTTGACGGGCACCGGCCCACTGCCCACCACGTTCGCATTGGTCGGCAGATCCTTGAATTCGGCGTCAAGATAATTGGCGGTAAATTTGAGGCGATCGGCGGCGGTCGCAAGCCAATCGAGTTCGACCTCCACACCGCTCACTTCCGATGCGCCTGCGTTGACCACTTGGTTGCCGACCACCGTCGAGATGTACACGGTAGTCTGCTGATTGGTGTAGTCATAGTAGAAAGCCGCTGCATTGAGCTGCAGCGTCCCGCCAAAAAAGCGGTTCTTGGAACCCACCTCGTAGGCTTTCAAATCCTCCGCATCGTAGGCCGCCACATTGTCGAAGCCGCCTGCCTTGTAGCCGGTGCTGACTTTTGCATACAGCAGACTGTCCGGCGCCACTTTCCAGTCGGCGCCGACGAGCCAGGTGGTTCGGTTCCAATCGCCATGGTTCGGAACGCCGACCAACGGCGTAACGCCCGCTTGCGTGAAGCTGGTCGGGTGATTCGGATAGGTGAACGCGAACGGCTGGGCGTCCGAGCCTCGGCGGTTTTTTTCATCCTCGGTGTACCGGACGCCCCCGGTGAAGCTCAGCGCCTGAGTCAAGCTGAAGGTGGCCTGCGCGAAAACCGCCTGGGTGACGGATTCGGTATCGCGCAGGAAGAAATTCACGTACGGGGATTGGCCGCCGAAATTGGCGCGCACTGCGGGAAGCAACAGGCCGCGGGCAATATCCTGGTCCTCCCTGCCGTAGTACAGCCCGGTCTGCCAGAACAGCGTGTCGGTCTCGCCGTGCATGCGAATTTCATGGCTCTGGTTCTGGATCTGGAAGTGGTTGTCGAAGCTGTAGAGCTCGGGCACGTAGCCGTTGAGCGGCTGGTAACCATCGACATCGGCATCGCGATAACCACCGACGTAACTGATCGTCGCGAAACCCAGCTTGGCATCCAATTGCGTGCGTACCGCGTGCTGCTTGCTCTTGACGAAGCCCGCCAGGGGAAGATCGAAGTCATCGGGCAGGGAAAACGTGACATCGGTCGGCATGGTCCCCACCGGCACCGTCGAGCCGATATTGACGCCGTACTGTGCAGGCGCAGTCTGATCGATCTCGTTGTATTCGCCGGCCAGGTACCATGAGAACACCTCGTTGGGCGCGTAACGCATGCCCAGCCGCACTGCTTTCACGTCTTGATCGTCGACATCTCCGGCTGGTCCCCCATCGCGATAACCATCGTGTTGCGTGCTCAGCACGGCACCGCGGAACGCCAGGCTGTCGGTCACCGGCACATTCAGCGCGCCTTGCGCACGAACAGCGGAGTAGTTGCCGATACCCAGCGAGGCGGTCGCGCCGAGTTCGTTGGTGGGCTTGTTCGCGATGATATTCAGCGCGCCTGCGGTGGCATTGCGGCCGTACAGCGTGCCTTGCGGCCCACGCAGCACTTCGATGCGCTCGACGTCGAACATCGTGGCATTGAGCGCCACCGGCCTGGTGATGTACTCACCGTCGATGCCGATGGTGACGGCGGAATCGCCCAGCTCGCCGATCTCCTGGCTCCCCACGCCGCGAATGGTGAATTGCGTAAAGAGGGTGTTCTGTACCGCATTGAGATCCGGCGCAATCGCCGTAAGCCCCTGCAGGTCCGCAATGCCCTGGCTCACCAGCTGCTCGCCGTTGACGACGTCGATCGCGATTGAGACGTCTTGCACGTCGGCCGCGCGCTTTTCCGCAGTGACGACGACCTCTTCGAGACTATTGGCTCTTGCCGTTTCCACGCTTTCGGTCTGGCCCCAGACAGTCGAAACCGCGAACGTTGCTCCTACCGCGAGAACACCGGAAATACCTACGGAACGCATCATATGACCCCCTTCGCAATGTGTACCAAGTCCGCCATTACCCGGGACGACCACGATCGGCCTACGCAGGCAGCGGCCAATTATCAGAATTAGAATCTTGTTTCTAGTTATCCATCAAGCGCAGATGTTGTCAATAGCTGCGAATCGACGCGGGCGCGCCCTGCAGCGCGTCAGCGCTGCGGCTGGCCGCGGGTACGCGCGGCGTGGTGCGCGTCAAAAATGAGGAAATACAGGCACATCAGCCCGAGGTCTTCGACCAGCTGTTTCCAGTCCCCCTCTCCGGCCACATCGGGCGAGCTGCCCAATCCGAGATAGCGCGCCAGCGAGGCATAAGCCATGGAGAAGCACGTGTGCGCCGCATGTTCCGGCTCGGGATGACCGATCTCATCTTTGCGGTCGAGGATGAGCAGTTCGATGTCGCGTGCCAATTCAATGAAGCGTCGTTTGCCCATGCCTGCAATGACGGGGTCCGAAGTCGCCCGCTCCATGAAAACACTGAGCACTGCGGCGTGGCGACGCAAGTGATTCGCCAGCTCTCGTATGATTGCCGGCACCAGCTCATGCAAGCGAAGCTCGCGACGGCGAATGCGGTTCACCATGGCATGGTGCTCCAGCTCGATGCGATCGAGCACGCGGATCTGCAGCGTTCGCAGCAGCGCATCTTTGCTGTCGACGCGTCCGTAGATCGAGCCGATCGAAACCTTGGCTTTGCGACTGACTGCGTTGAGCGTGACCGCCCCGTAACCCTTCTCGCACAGCAGCGCCTCGGCCGCATCCAGCACGCGCTCGAACGAGGCCCGGCTGCGGTCTTGCTTCGCCGCGCGCGCATGGCCACCTAGTTTTTTTACAGCTGCATCCATCCCGCAATCACTCACATTCAGCTTCTGTTCGCCTAGTGTAGCCGGCCGAAGAGTGCCGTAACGGTGACCACCCTCAGAATTCCGGTTCTGATATAGCTGCAGCCTCGCGACACGGAGGGAACGGCGCCACCAGGAAACAGGCGACCGTTTCGTGCCGGGACAAGGTACTTGGCTGCAACGACCGCATCGGAACCGCCGACCAGGCAACTATAGCGTTGGACAAGCATAATTAGAACCGCTATTCTGATTCTTGAGAGCCATAACCGCTCCGGCGCCGCGACCGGAGTGCGCGGCACACTCCGAGCAGGCCGCAACGCCACCGGCCGTTCGCCATGAAGTCAGATGAGACCCGGGGGAAAATATATGCCGACCGCAGCCATGCGACCGACGGCCGCTCGAACGGCAGGACTGCCGCAAGCCCTTGCGCTGATTCTGGCAATGTTGCTGCCTATCATCGGCATTCTGTCGCTGGCGCCGAATCTGCCCGCGATCCTCAAGCATTTCGACAACGTCCCGTACGCCACGGTGCTGGTGCCGATGGTGATTACGATTTCGGCGCTGTGCATCGCGCTCTTCTCGCCGCTGATGGGTGTGATTGCCGATCGCTGGGGTCGCCGTCGTCTGCTGATCGTCGCGCTCAGTATTTACGGCGTGGTCGGTGCAGTACCGTTCTTGCTCGAAAACCTGTACACGGTCATCGCCTGTCGCGCGCTCGTCGGCGTGGCCGAAGCCGCGATCATGACCACAGGCAGCGCACTCATGGGCGATTACTTCCCAGGCGCGGAGCGGCAGAAGTGGCTCGGTCTGCAGAGCACGCTCGGGCCGGTTGCGGCCTCGATCATGATTCTAGCCGGTGGCGCGCTCGGCACGCTCAGTTGGCACGCACCCTTCCTGCTCTACGCATTGGGGCTTCCGATTCTGCTGCTGGCGCTGCTCGTGACTTGGGAGCCCCGCGTAGAGCCGCGCGCGTCCGCGACTCACGCTGCACCCCAGTCTCGCTTTCCTTGGGCATCGATGTTGATCGTGGGCGCCGTCACGCTGTTCACAGCGTTGCTGTACTACATCCAGGTCGTGCAATTGGGTGTGATCTTCTCCACGCTCGGCCTGGAGTCCTCGGCGCGCATCGGCGTATTCATCACGGTTGCGAGTGCCGGCGTGGTCGTCGGCGGCTGGAGCTATCGAAAACTCGGGGCTAGAGGCATCGGCTGGTTGCTGGCGCTGATTTACCTCGCCTACGCCGTTGGCTATGTAGGTCTTGGGTTGGCGCCGGACTATCGCGCCGGCGTCGTGTTTGCGCTCGCCTGCCAGTTCGGCAACGGCTTGGCGGTTCCCACTCTGGTGGGCTGGGCGTTGAACACATTCGAGTTCGCGCATCGCGGCCGCGGCATGGGCATCTGGAATTCTTGCTTTTTCGTTGGCCAGTTCTTGAGCCCGATGCTGGTCGGAGGCGTGGTCGCATTGGCGGGCGGCATGCTGCCCGCCGTCGCGACCCTGGGGGTTGCCTCATTCGTCGCCGCTGTCGTTGCCTGGCTGTCGCTGCGAACCCGCGCAGCCAACACGCTTGCCCTTACCAAGTCGAGTTGATCCATGCAGAGACGAGAGTTCCTGAGACGTGTTTCCATGGCATGCGCCCTCGCGGTTGCGTATCGCGACGGCCAGGCGTGGGCGATGGATCCCGGCCGCGGACCCATTGGCGCCTCCCCCGGCCAAAGCGCCGCGCTCACCGAAGCGCAGATGAGCCTGGTGAGCGCTTTGGCCGAAGGCATCCTGCCTGCGACCGATACGCCCGGCGCCATCGATGCGGGCGTGCCGAGCTTTATCGGCTTGCTGTTTTCCGAATGGTTCACGCCGCAAGAACAACTCGACTTTCAGCGTGGCCTCGAACAAATCGACGAACAGTCCAGGAGTCTGCAGAGGAGCACTTTCGTCGCGTGCCCTGCCCAGCAGCAGTTCGCGATGCTTGAGCAGTGGGATCGCGAGGCAGCGGTCGCGCGCCAGGCACATGCTGCTCCTACCTTCTTCGGCCGCTTCAAGTCGCTGGCGGTTCTCGCCTACTACACCTCGGAAGTCGCACAGAACGAGGAACTGAAACTGCAGTTCGGCGCCGGCCAGGACACGCCCGAGGGTCCCGTCGTGATGCCACCACCCTTCCCTATTTGAGATTCACGATGGCCAAGATCCGTTACGATGCGATTGTTATCGGCTCCGGCATCACCGGCGGCTGGGCCGCGAAAGAGCTTACCGAGCGGGGCTTGCGCGTACTCATGCTGGAGCGTGGACGTGCCGTCGAGCATGGCCGCGATTACACGACCGAACACGCAACCCCCTACAACTTCAAGTTCCGCCTGCTCGGCGACAAGCTTCGCTACGCTCGCGACTATGGCGTACAGAGCAGCTCGACCTTCTTCAACGAAGCGACCGAGCACTTCTTCGTCAATGACCGCCTGAATCCGTACAGCCACGATCCGCAGAAGCCGTTCACCTGGATTCGCGGCCATCAGCTTGGTGGACGCTCGCTCATGTGGGGCCGGCAGAGCTATCGCATGGCGCCGCTCAATTTTCAGGAGAATGCCCAGGACGGCCACGGCTGCGACTGGCCGATCCGCTACGAAGACCTCGCGCCCTGGTACTCGCACGTCGAGAAATTCATCGGCGTGAGCGGTTCTGCGATTCGTCATCCCATGTCGCCGGATGGGGAGTTTCAGCCCGCCATGCCGATGAACATCGTGGAGCGCGGTTTTGCCGAGCGCGCCGCGAAGCTCTTTGCCGATCGGCCGGTGACGATGTCCCGTCTTGCCAACCTCACACAACCCCTGAACGGCCGCGCGCCGTGTCACTACTGCCAGTATTGCGAGCGAGGTTGTTCCGTCGGCGCGTACTTCTCGACGCAAAGCGGAACGTTGCCCGCTGCACGCGCCACTGGACGCCTGACTGTCGCCACCGACAGCATCGTGCACTCGATCATCTACGATGAGCGCAAGAATCGCGCGCGCGGTGTCCGCGTCATCGATGCGAATACCAAGGCGACACGCGAGTATGAGGCGAAGCTCGTCGTGTTGTGCGCGTCGGCTTTCGAATCGGTGCGCATTCTGCTGAATTCCGCTACGCCCCGTTTTCCCGATGGACTCGCCAATTCCAGCGGCACGCTCGGCCGCTACATCATGGATCACGCGGCATCGAATCTCGTCACGACTCAAGTCGATGGGCCGGCGGTGCCGAACTACAGCGGGGGCCGACCGGGTCCGCTACACATCCCACGATTTCGCAACGTGCACGAGCGTCGTAGCGATTACGTTCGCGGCTATCAATACAATGGCGCGGCTTTCCCGCTCGGCTGGCAACGCGGCATGCAAGCAGAAGGCATCGGGGCGAGCTTCAAGCACAGCCTGCAGCGCCCCGGTCCCTGGCAGCTCATTCTGGTCGCTCAGTGCGAGGCCTTGCCGCGCGCCGAAAATCACATTCGTCTCGACACCCATCTCAAGGACGCGTGGGGCATTCCTGCATTGCATATCGACATGACCTGGGGTGCGAACGAGGCAGCCATGGGCAAGGAAGCGACAGCGACCGCCGTCGAGATGTTGGAAGCCTGTGGATACAAAAACGTCGGCGTCGTTCCTCTCCCCGTCGTTCCCGGCAGCGCCATCCATGAAATGGGCGGCGCGCGGATGGGCAAGGACCCGCGGACCTCGGTGCTCAATGCGTTCAACCAGACGCATGACATCCCAAATCTTTTCGTGACCGATGGCGCGGCCATGTCCTCCTCGTCCAGCGCCAATCCGTCGCTGACTTACATGGCGCTTACCGCGCGCGCCTGTGCGCACGCGGTCGAGGCGCTCAAACGCCGCGACATCTGAGCAATCGGCGCAAGCAGCCAGGATCGTCACATGAAGAGTTCGCAGCCGTTCGAACCGCAACACATGCAGCTCAATGCACTGACCGCGGCCCTGCAGGAGCTACCATGAACCGGCGCAGGTTGCTCACGAGCGGGGCGGTTGCCGCAGGGGCAGTGCTGGTCCCAAGCGCCCTATGGTGGGCGGTTCGACAGGAACAGCGCGGATCGGTCGAGACTCACCCGACTTTGCTCGACGTGCTTTGCGATCTCGTCATTCCGGCGACCGGGACACCGGGCGCACTGGAAGTCGGCGTGCCAGCATTCGTGCAGCTCGCCATCGACCATGGCCTCGCAAGCGCTCATGCACCGGATCTTCAGCTCGTCGCTGCCGATCTCGACCGGCGCTCCGGTGCGCGATTCATGAGCAGCACGGGCGCGCGGCAACATGAAGTCCTCGCCGCGGTCGATGCCGCTGCATACCAGCAGAGGCCGCCGAACGATATCGCTGCGGCATGGCTGCGCATCAAACAATTGATCCTGCTGGGCTACTACACGTCCGAAGTGGGCGCGACGCAAGAGCTGCGCTACGAACTCGTTCCCGGACGCTTCGACAGCGATATCGCGCTCGGCCAGGATGATCGGGCGTGGGCCAGCGATTGGGTGGCCGTCACATGAACGGTTCATTCGACGCCATTGTCGTTGGTTCAGGCATCACCGGCGGCTGGGCCGCCAAAGAGCTGACCGAGAAGGGTCTCAAAGTGCTCATGATCGAGCGCGGCCGCATGATCGAGCACGGCAGCGGCTACACGACGGAAACGCTTGCGCCCTGGCAATTGCCATTCCGCGGCAAAGGCGATGCACAGCTCTACGAGCGCGACTACGCCATTCAACGCAAAAACCGCGCTTTCGATGAATGGACGCAGGCGCATTTCGTGAACGATCGCGAGCATCCGTACCAAACCACTGCAGACGAGCCTTTTCAATGGCGTCGCGGCTATCACCTCGGCGGGCGTTCGCTCATGTGGGGCCGGCAGACCTATCGCTGGAGCGATCTGGATTTCGAGGCGAACAAGAGAGACGGCCACGGTGTCGACTGGCCGATCCGGTATGCGGATATTGCCCGTTGGTACGACTACGTGGAAGAGTTCATCGGCGTATCGGGATCGAAGGAAGGACTCGCGCAGCTACCGGATGGGCAGTTTCAACCGCCGATGGCGCTCAACGCGGTGGAGCTAGCGCTCAAGGCAAAGATCGAATCGCAGTACCATGATCGAAGCTTGATCATCGGTCGCTGCGCGAATCTGACGCAGGCGAAACCGGGACGAGCGCCGTGCCAATATCGCAGCATCTGCGCACGCGGCTGTTCCTACGGCGCCTATTTCAGCACTCAGAGCTCGACATTGCCGGCGGCACGCGCCACGGGGAATCTCACGCTGCTCACCGACAGCTTGGTCGAACGGGTGAACTACGATCCGCAAACACGCCGGGCGACGGGCGTGCGCGTGCTCGATGTCAAGTCTCGCACCTACTCGCAGTACGCGGCGCGAGTGGTCTTCATGTGCGCCTCGACCATCGATAGCGTCGCCATCTTGCAGCGATCCGCATCCGAGGAATTTCCCAATGGACTGGCAAACTCCAGTGGCGCCCTGGGGCGCTACCTCATGGATCATGCGAACGCTCTCTCCGCGGTGGCCGTCATCCCGGGATTCACGGATCGCACCTACTTCGGCAATCGTCCGACCGGCATCGTCATTCCGCGCTTCCGCAATGTTCAGCACCGCGACGGTGACTTGCTCCGCGGCTATTCCTATCAAGGCGGAGCCTATCGCGCAGGCTGGCCGCGCGGTACCCGGCAAGCGGGCATCGGGAAAGACCTGAAGAGCGACCTGCGCAAGCCGGGTGCATGGGAGTTCATCCTCACGACATTCGCCGAATGCCTGCCGCGCGCGGAGAATCGCGTGACGCTCGATGAGCAAGCGCGAGATCCGCACGGCTTGCCGCAAACGCGCATCGAGTTCCGGCACGGCGACAACGAGCGCAAGCTGCTCGCCGATGCGCAAGTCGAGGCAAAAGCCATGCTGTCGCTGCTCGGCGCACACGTGGTGGCTGAGTCTTCCACCCCAGGGCTCGGTGGTACGTCCATTCACGAAATGGGCGGCGCGCGCATGGGTCTCGATCCGCGCAGCTCCGTGCTCAACCGGCACAACCAGGCGCACGACATACCCAACCTGTTCGTGACCGATGGCGCCTGCATGGCCTCGTCGGCCTGCCAGAACCCATCTCTTACGTACATGGCGTTGACCGCACGCGCCGCCGACTACGCAGTCACTCAAATCAAAGCAGGACAAGTGTGAGGTCGCACGACATCTCGCTTGAGCAGCGCCCGTTGACTCGCCCCATCGGCGTACAAATCCATGGTTTGCGACATCACCTCGCGCAAGACTTTCCGGGCACGCTTGCCGAGATCGTGCAACTGGGCATACGAGTCGTCGAACTCGTGTCATTCCCCGGCTGTCGCGGCAATCCTTGGGGTGACTTTGGATCATTGGCCGATTGGCCGCCGGAAGTCATTGGCGACAAGCTGCGCGAGGCGGGGCTCGCATACGATAGCGCACACGTCTACTGGCGCCAGTTGCAGCCATCGCAGTTCGACATGACCGTGGATTGGCTGACGCGCGTGGGCGTGAAGCGAGCGATACTTGCGGAGCTGCCGGTCAACTCGGGCGCGAGCATTGAGGACTGGCGCATCGCCTTCGACACATTGAATGCGCTGGGCATGCAGCTCCAGCACGCAGGATTGCAGTTCGCCTATCACACCCAGGCCAATCTCTGGGAAATGTGCGATGGCGTTCGCCCGAGCGATGAGCTATTGCACGGCATCGATCCGCAACGGTGTCTGCTCGAATTCGATCCGTCCGGTGCGCTGAAGTACGGCACGAACCCGGCGGAATTCCTCCGTGGCCGCCCGGATTGCTTCTATGCGCTGCATCTGCGGGATGGCGTGCGCCCGAACCAGCACGCCTTTCATATTCCATCCATGCCGCTCGGCGCGGGTGAGATCGACATCCCCTGCTTGCTCCGCGCGGCCGAAGCCACCGCCTGCGAATACTATTTTCTGGAGATGGAGGTCGGACCGGGGCCCGCCTGCATGGCTGCGATTCACTCGAGTCTGCAGTACTTGCAACGCACCGGTTGGCACCTCGCCGAAGGGGCTTGAGCCGCCTCGACGCATTGATCGCGACGGACCGCAGCGCCGTCGGCCCTCCTGACGCCCGTCTGCCACCGACTTGTGGACTTGCTTTGTCAACGACCGCGGCGAGCAAGAGCGCCTCCCCGCGCGCGAGTCACCGAGCCTCTGCCCGTGCCGGCGAATCCGGCTGCCAAGGCAGGCTCGCCGACACACCCAGGGCTCGCATCCCACCAACCAGGAAACTCGATACCGACGCCGGCTGCGCGTCCACAGGATCGCCGTCGCCGGTGTTCGTAAACTTCAGAACCGAAACGCCAAGCAGAACCATGACAGCGCAGTCCACGCCTTGCCGGATCACTTGTCCGGGCGTGCCGGGCAACACCTGCTCAAGCGCGTTCATCAATACCCGGCCAAATGGACTGAATACATGCTCTTGCATCGGCCTCCAGCGGTCTTGGTAGAAGACCTTCGCCATGATTCGAATGTAGCTGTTCCAAGCCGGCTCCTTGTTCCTTTCCAGGACCGAGAGGATGAGGGCATCCATGATCTGTTCGAGTGATGGATTTGCGTGCCGCTTCAACTCATCGATTCCAATGCGGGTTATCTCATCGGCGCGGCGCGCGATAACCTCTTCGAACAGTGAGGCTTTATTCGTGAAGTGATAACTCACTTGCCCAAGGAGCACATGGGCTTTCCCCGCGATGTCTCGCAGGGACACCGCATCGTAGTCAGTCTCACCGAACAATTCTTCTGCGGCGTCCAGAATGATCTGGCGGGTTCGATGGCCTTTTGTCTGTACAGGCTCGCTGGCAGATTTTTTCATGGAGATTGCTGCCCAAGTGGGTCACGCAAGCCTCGCATAGGTGCGAACTCGGCGCCGCATCGTACTTCCGCACCTAATTCTCTAAGTGACGCGGCTGAGCGATGACGAGTCTCGTCCAGTACTGAAATTTCAGGTCGTTCGAAACAATCGGCCACTTCACCTATTGCAGCAGATCGAGTGCATTGTGGGTCTTGATGAATCTGGAGTCGCCTAGCAGATACGAGCCCGGTATTGCTTGAACCGATCCGTACACTTCCAATGCAACCGCGACGCCCACATAAGACGAGACAAGCCACCAGAGGTTCTTGACGTCGGCAGGCAAGTTCTCGATGGGGAATTGTCCGATGTATTTGAGACACTCTTCGACGCGTGGTCGAACGTCGTCGTAAAATTCGACAAGCTCTTCTTTGGGCTTCTTGAGACGAGCTTGCGCGCGCGCAGGCTCGTTCTCGATGATCCACGCACCCCATTTTGCCTCGATAGCGGCAAAGCGTTCCGGCAATTTGGCCATTGACCTTTCTCCTGACTTTACAACCGGTGCCGTTTCAAACTTGCGGGCGGCGAATGCCCGCGGCCGTCTCTCGAGGCGGCTCATCGGGGTCATAGCTGATCCCGAGGGGATCTTCACCACGAAGCACCTTGTCCACCTCGCGGCTCCAGATGCGGCGCATCAGCACAACGCC
>JAIBJL010000612.1 GCA_020029545.1 Gammaproteobacteria bacterium | reverse complement strand
GCCTCGGCGCGCTGGCCGATGCGGTCTACGCGCCCGGCGCGCTGGATCAGCCGGATGATGGCCCAGGGCAGGTCGAAGTTCACCACGATCGAGCAGTCCTGCAGGTTCTGCCCTTCGGACAGCACGTCGGTGCATACCAGCACGCGCAGTTCGTCGGCCTTACTCACGGATTTGTTGTTCGAGTGCGGGGAGAAGCGGCAGGCCAGCGCATAGGTATCGCCGCTGGCGCCGGTCGCCACGCCGACCTGTTTGATGCCGGCTAGCTGTCGGCGAGCTTGCGGTCCTGCTGCGGGTTCCATGGACCGTGTTCGGCCAGCAGGCGCTGCAGGCGCTCGGTATCTTCGATGAGATCGTCGGCGAGCTTCGTGCGAAAGAGTGACGGGCGTATCCACTTGAAGCGTTTCTTGAACTCGGCAGCGTATTGGGCGTAGATCGCGGCGGCGCGCGCCATGTCATGCGGCATGCCGTTTTCGTCGGCCACCGCCTCGATCAGCCCGTCGAGCAGATTTTCGCTTTCGCCGCTGATGCCTTCGGCATCTTCATCGACGCGGTCGGTATCGAGCAGGCCGGCATCGAGCACACCGAGCGGGAGATCCAGGCCGTTCTCGATCGCGTGCAGGTAGATCTGGTTGCGCAATACATGGCGGTCGATCGATTGGAGAAATGAATGCCCGCTGGATTCGAGCCGCTTGAACAGGTTGGTTCGGCAAAAGCCCATCAGCCGCTTGCCCGCGCGGCCGAGGTTGTCGATCAGCCGTTGTTCGGCTGCGCTGGCGGATTTCTGCGCCTTCGGGTCGACGTAGTTGCCGAGACCGTAACGCGGCACGTGCAGCAAATTGATCTCGTTGACTACCGGCAGTGAATACAGCCGCGCGTAGCGGTCGGTCGGGTCGGTGTCGTCGACGGCGAATGCCAGCGAGCGTGGCACGCGCGTCGGGAAATAGCGCTTCTCGCCATCGCGGCCGACGAGACAGTGCCGGCCGTTGCCATCGTCCTGCGTGTAGTGTTCGACGATGAAACTGCGGGTGCGCCGCACCATGTAGAGACGTATCAGTTCTCGCCAATCGTCGAACTCATCGCTCTTTTCGATGGCGACGATGGAGTTCGCCTTGCACTGCCAGCGGCGCTCGAACTCCGCTTCGCTCATGCCCTCGCGGCGCATGTAGCGCTCAGGGCGGATGCCGATGTTGGCCTTTTCGTCGATAAACAGCCGCAACTGGCTCGATAGATCGGCCTTGGACTTGTTGTAGGGAGTGGCGGTGAGCAGGATGACCTTCGCGTCGCAAGAGCGTATGTAGTCGGCAATAGCCTTGTAGCGCCGTCCCTCGCGATTCCGCAGGTTATGGCTTTCGTCGATCAGCACAAGTCGATACCGCTTGAGGTCTGGCAATTGTCTGGACACCTGAGAAATCGGCAACACCATGCCGCGCAGGCCGTACTCGGTACGATAGCGTTCCCACATCGGCTCCAGGTTCTTGGGGCAGATGATCAGCGTCTCGAAGCCGAGATCGTCCTCGAACATGCGCGCCAGCGCGGTCGCCATCATCGTCTTGCCCAGGCCCACCACGTCGCCGATCATCACGCCGCCGCGGCGATGCAGGTGGCGCGCCGCTATCTTCACGGCACTTTTCTGAAACTCGAACAGATCATGTTCGAAGCGCGCCGGCAGGCGAAACTGGGTAAGGCCGGCGCGCGCTTCGGTACTCAGGTGGTAGGCGATGTTGAGGTAAATGTGAAACGGCGGTATTCCGCCTTCGCGCGCCCAGCTCGATTCGATGATCTGCGCGAGATCAGCGGAGACATCGAGCGCCCAGCGATCCGCCCAACGGTCGTCGAACCAGTTCGATAGCCGTTGGGTTGCATGATGTTCGAGCACGTCGACATTCAATTCTCCTTGTCGAGCGAGCCCCTGCATCGTGAGGTTGCTGCTGCCGACGAAGCCGGTGATCGGATTGTTGGCGTCGTCGCGGAACAGCAAGTAGAGCTTGGCGTGGAGTGGGTAAGGCAGAAACAGCTTCACCTGAACCTGACCGGCTCGCAATTGCTGCGCGAACTGACGCAGGGCCGCTTCATCCCGACCGGTCGGGATGCCCAGCGTGATCTGCTCTCGCAGGTGCGCTGCGAACTGGGTCTTTAGGCGCAGTGCGGTGGCGTTGTCCAATCCTTCCGGGCCGGTCGCGGCTCGGTAGAGTTCGCGCACGTCTTCGTGCGGTGGGCGTTGCATTCCGACCAGGACCCGACACAGCTGGCCGTCGTCGGGTGACCAGGGCGCGATGAGGTCGTCGATTGCTTGCCACCCGCGAAGATTCAAATAGCCGACGCAGAAATCTGCCCGCTTGGATATTTCCAGCGTAGCGCGAAGTGCTTCGAGCAGTTGTTGTTCGATATTGTCGAATATGCGGGCCATGAATCATCTGGAGGCTTTTGCCATCAATCTTGTTGGGCCGGCGGTTGGGCAGGAGGACGCAGTCAGGGCATCACATCTGTCTTGCTGCAAGCCTTTTTGGGCACATGCGGACTGCCGCAGTATATCAAGCAGTTGATTTG
>JAIBJL010000313.1 GCA_020029545.1 Gammaproteobacteria bacterium | reverse complement strand
TCGAGTATCGCAGATCGTCGAGTTCAAATGCTCGTAAGCAGAGGATCGTGCACATCGAGGAACAAGAATTTGTGGAAGTCGCGATCGTGGGTACACACCTTCGTGACGCCATGGCCTGAAAGTATCGATGCAAGGTGCGCATCGGGGACGAGATTTCCGCGGGTTGGCACATCGGCGGTCGTCTTGCGGTAGATGTCCCAGAAGCCTTCCTCCTCGCCTATCACGCGGCAATGGGGCAGGCTCAGCAGTGCTTCGACGTTGCGCATTGCTTCGTCATGCGTGAGTGGCCGCTCGAAAATGCTCGGGTGGGTCGCCATCCGCAGGTAGCTCATGATAGTGATCCACGCGAGGCAGAACACCTCGCGGCCACCGGCGCATTGCTCTAGAAACGCCGTGGCTTCTCATGCAGCGGGCTGCTACCGTCGGAAGCGTACAGCAGGATGTTGACATCGACGCCGAAACTCATCGCCCTGTGTCGTCCATGGCATCGAGGATCGCGTGCTTATCGGCGAGATCGACACGTGCATGCATCGGCTTTGCGATCCATTTGAAAACCGGTGCCGCCGGTTGTGAACCGCGCTGTTGGGTGGTGGCGAGCGCCAGGGCGAGCAGATCTGATACCAATCGCCCGAGAGACTTGCCCTCACGCCGCTGGAGGCGCTTCAAGTCCTTGAGGATAGGATCATCGATGTCGATAGTGGTGCGCATGATGCGTGATGCTAAGAGCATCGCATCAGATGTCAAACGGAAGGATTCCACGATCGCTACCGCGCCGGACGTCCCGTGGGCGTCAGCCACCGGCCCGTTTGACCTTCCAGCCGCGGCGTGTCAGTTCCTCGACCAGCTTGTCCCGATGATCACCCTGGATTTCGATCTTGCCAGCGACGACGGCGCCGCCCGAGCCACAGCGCTTCTTGAGTTCCGTCGCGAGCGCTTCCAGATCGGCGACCGGCAGTCCCAGCCCCGCGATGACTGAAACACCCTTGCCCTTGCGACCTGCCGTTTCGCGGCTGACGCGGACGATGCCGTCTGAGGTGGTTTTGCCTGGCGTGCCTTGCTTGCATACGCATTGCGCTGCGGGTCGCTGGCAGTTTCGGCAACGTTCGCCGATGTCGGTCGAGTAGACGATGCCGCCACCATCGCGGGCGGTCGGCGGCGCATTCGCGCGGGGCTTCTGTGTCATACGCCTAGTTTCACATGAGGCTCGCGCTGTGGACAACGCCGCTGCCCCGCCAGGGCAGCGGCGAACTGCGTTGCTGGGCAGTTTGAAGAAACACAAGCTCGAGGGAGCGCGGAAGAGCCCGAAGTGAACAGACTTGTTTCAGGGCGTTCCGGCATCGGGCAACGCATAGCCGAGACCACGCGCGACTGCCAGCAGTCTCTTGTCACGAGTCCACAATTGCGCTGAGCCAATCGCCGCGGAGGCGAGCAGATGAACATCGACGTAACCGATACCTTTACCGTAAAGCGAGTGTCGCGCAATGTACACGAGCACTTCGTCTGGCTCCGCGACCAATGCAACCGGGAGTTGCTGAAGAAGCTCCAACGTTGAAATACGATCGGTCAAGTTCTCGCAAGCGATCTCGCCCACGACAAAAGGATGCATGAGGACTGCATTGCGCTCCAGCAGATCGGCCAGCTGCGCATTCCCATGGCGAAAGTGGTCTACCCAGACAGATGTATCTACAAGTACCAAAGTCGCGATCCGTCAGCGCCGTCGCGGCACGACCTTAAGCCTGGGCTGAGTTCCCCCAAGCTTCGCCAGACGTCGGGCGCTCTCACGTTCGATGAGTGCCTTCAGGCTTTCCTGCAGCAAGGTCGACCGATCCAGGGGACCGGTCAATTTCATCGCCTTCGATAGCAGCGTTTCGTCCAGATTCACCGTGGTTCGCATCTGCAGTCTCCGTGGAGGAGCATCGATCATAGCATCAGCTGATGTCGCAATCGATGCGTCACGTCTACAGCCTGCTACCCGCTGCAACCATCGATTCCGTTCTTGCCTTCCTGCAGCAGCACGAAGGCGCAAGCGTGTCGGCGATCAAGAGCGGCACGGGTGACAGGTTCGACTACGGCGATAGCGGAATGGTGGTGGCACATCACTTGCGACATCCCGCCGCTTGATCTCAGATACGCGAAGTCGCCTGGGTTTCCCGCATGCGGATGTACACGAGCAACGAGACGAACACGCATCCGGTGACGTACCAGTAGAACCAGGATTCATGGCCGATCGACTTGCACCATAGCGCGATCGACTCGGCCGTGCCGCCGAACAGCGAGACGCCGATGGCGTAGGGCAGGCCGACGCCCAGCGCACGGATTTCCACGGGAAACAGCTCGGCTTTCACGATGGCGCTGATCGAGCTATAGAGCGAGGAGATCACCAGCGCGATCATCACCAGCACGAATGCCATCCATGCGCTGTGTGCCTTTTCCAGAGCCGTCAGCAGCGGGACGGTGGTGAACAAGGCCAGCGTGCCGAAGACGATCAGCATCGGGCGGCGTCCGACACGATCGGAGATCGCGCCCATCAGCGGTTGCATGAGCATGAAGATGAACAGGTTGGCAGTGGCGACGACGGTGGATTCGCTCTTGGTCAGACCGACCGTGTTGACCAGAAATTTCTGCATGTAGGTCGTGAACGTGTAGAAGAACAGCGTGCCGCCCATGGTCAGGCCGATGACGGTGAGAACCTCACGGGGATGCCGCAGCAGGGCGCCGATTTCACCGGCCTGGCCGGTTCGCGCGATGCTCGATGGTCGGCGGGATGCTTCGAAAGCCTCGGTTTCACGCAGATTGCGCCGCAAGTACCTGGCAATCAGCGCCGCCACTGCACCGACCGCAAAGGGTATCCGCCAGCCCCAGGACTCAAGTTGCTCATGCGTGAGCAGGACGAACTGCAGGATGAGCAATACACCCAGGGCGAGCAATTGCCCCATCACCAATGTCACATACAGAATGCCGGAATAAAACCCACGGCTGCGTGCCGTCGCGATTTCGCTCATGTAGGTCGCGCTGGTGCCGTATTCACCGCCGACGCTGAAGCCCTGCAGCAGACGGGCGCAGAGCAGCAGCGCCGGCGCCAGATAGCCAATGGTGTTGAATCCAGGGGTGATCGCAATGATGAGCGAGCCGCTGCACATCAGGGTGACAGAGAGCGTCAAGGCCGCTTTGCGGCCGCGCCGATCTGCGTAACGCCCGAGCACCCAGCCGCCGATCGGACGCATCAGGAAGCCGAGCGCAAAGATGGCTGCCGTGTTGAGCAGCTGAACGGTCGGATTGTCCTTGGGAAAAAATGCGTCGGCGAAATAGATGGCGAAGGCGCTGTAGGCGTACCAGTCATACCACTCGACCAGATTGCCGATAGAGCCGCCGAAAATGGATTGCAATCGCTGGCGCGTCGATATGCCGGCCGGAGTCACCGCCCGTGATGTCTCGTTCAACAACGCCTCTCCATTCCCGCTCAGCCGATGCTAATTGCGGGTGGATAGTCGCGTAGTTGGCAACGCAAAAGCAATCGTGGAGGACTCGCGCGAACGGCTTGCAGACAACTCAAGGCAGCTCCATTGCGCGAGCCGCCTTGATGCTTCCAATGCAGAATCCAATCAGTGGTTCAGAGTCTCACTGACTCGGAGTTTCACTTGGCATGTGCTTTGCCGATTTCCTCAGCCTTGCGCAGCTTCTGCTCCTCACCTGGCGACACGTTGCCGGCTTTACGGATCTGCGCTTTGCCGCGCTCTGAATTGACGAATTTCTCGGTGGCTTCGCGATAGTTGCGATCTGCCGTGCGATTGCCTTCGCCCTGATTTTCCTTGGACGGATTACCGGTGTTCGATTGACCCATGGCTCGCTCCTCGTGGTGTGCGTGATAGGAAACGTCGGCCGCCGGCAGCGTGTTCCGCAGGCACTGCGTCCTCAGACGTGGCATTCTTGCGCCCGCCGTCGTGGGTGCTCCGCCTGAGACGGCTTCAGCCCGGTGTAGAGGTTCAAGTGTTCTGGATTGTCGCGGCTTTGGCGTTGCTCGGTATTTTGGGTGTCACGATCACGCATCGCGGACCGGTGCGTATTGCCGGTGGCGTGCTGCTCGCGCTGGCCTTGGCCTGGGCGCTCTATCAGCGACTGACCCTGCCGCCCGGCGACGATCTGTTGGGTGCCCGGGGCATGTCCTCTTCGCCGGCATCGCTCAGCCAGCCTGTGCCAGTCGCCGACATCGAATTGACCGATCTGACGTTGACCGGTGGGGGTGCGCCGTTCGAGCTTCGTGGCAGGATCGCCAATCGCAATACGGTGTTGCAAGTCTCGGCCATGACGCTGCGGACCACGCGGCGTGATTGTTATGCGGGCGCAGTCGATCCCAGCGGCTGCGTGATCCTCTGGCAGGATCAGCACTGGATTCGCTGGCAGGTACCGCCCGGTGCCACGCGTGACTTCGTCGAAACGATCTGGGCGCATACGCCGGTAGCTCGCGCTCGCGGCACGATCAAGGATGAATTCGAACTGCTGGATGCAACGGGCACCCCGGTAGATTGATCTGTCAATGCAAGCAGCATTGAACTTTTTAATATTCGCGCTTCGAGGTCATCGTGCACACCGTATTGTCCTATGTCATCGCCGGTTGGTCCGGCTTTTTCGTCATGGCGGTCGAGTTGCTCGGCGGGCGCCTGCTCGCTCCGTCATTCGGCAGCGGGATCTACGTGTGGGGCGCGATCATCAGCGTGTTCATGCTGGCACTGTCGTTGGGCTATCTTGCCGGCGGCCGACTGTCGATGCACCGGCCCAGTGTGCGTAAACTCGGCATGTTGTTGCTGATCGCCGCCGTCACGATGCTTCCTATCATGTGGTTTGGCGACGCCCTGCTGGAAGCGATCGCCGAGCGGTTCTCCGATCCACGCGCCGCATCGCTGCTGGCGGCAACCGGCCTGTTCTTCGTGCCGACTTTCGCCAGCGGCATGATTTCCCCCTATGCCGTGCGTCTGCTCGTCAGCGAGCGCGCCACTTCCGGTCGCCATGCCGGCCAGTTGTATTTCGTGTCCACGTTCGGCAGCGCCGCCGGTACGTTGCTGACTTCCTTCTACCTGGTGCTGATTCTGGAAGTAAACCAGATCCTGCTGGCAATGATGAGCGTGTCGGTAGTGATCGGCGCCGCGGCTTGCACGTTGGGCACCTCGAATGAAACGGCGCGATCTGATGCGTAAGTTGGGGTTGCTGATCGCCGTTTGGGCGGGCCTGCAGTTCGGTGCAATGCCCGCGCAGTCGCAGTCGTTGCAGTCGTTGAAGTTGCTGCACTCGGAGCGCTCGCTGTATCGCGAAGTGCTCGTGTACCAGGGCGGCCAGGAGCGTTGCATGTGCTTCACGCGCCAGTGTCGAATCGGCCGCCAGACCTGCATGGACATGCGCAATCCCGATCGCTTCGTCATGAGCTATCCGCAGATGATGATGACGTCGCTGTATCTGCAGCCGCGGCCGCAATCGGTCCTGATCCTTGGCCTGGGCGGCGGCTCGATGCCGCGCGTGCTGGCCCGCCTGCTGCCGCAGGCGCAGATCGACGTAGTCGAAATCGATCCCGCCGTGGTCAGCGTGGCAAAGCGCTATTTCGATTTTCGCCCGGGCGCCAGGCTACGCGTGATCGAGGCGGATGGTCGCGTCTACGTCAAGCGCGCACTGCGTGAGCGACGCCACTACGATCTCATCATGCTCGATGCGTTCGATCACGAATACATTCCGGAGCATTTGCTGACGCAGGAGTTCCTGCGGGAAGTGAAGTCGCTATTGAGTGCCGATGGCGTGCTGGCCGCCAATACGTTTTCCTCCAGCCGCCTCTACGATCACGAGTCGACGACGTATGCTTCCGTATTCGGCGAGTTCTTCAACTTGCGTCGCGAGAATCGAGTGATACTGGCGATGAACAAGCCGCTACCGACGCAGCAGCAGATCCTGGCTGAGAGCGCGAGGCTGCAGCCGCAGTTCGCGGCATTCGGCGTGGATACGGACCGCATGCTGCCGCTGATCACGACGCGACACGATTGGCAGGAGGATGCACGCGTGTTGACGGATCAGTATTCGCC
>JAIBJL010000312.1 GCA_020029545.1 Gammaproteobacteria bacterium | reverse complement strand
CGACTGCTCGGCAGCGCGGCCTCCAGAGTCAACGATGATGTTGCAACCCGGACCAGCGCGAAGGCGCCCTTGAAGGTGGCCCCTGCCCGAAAACCGGTTGCCAAGACTGCGGCAAAGAAACGCGCGAAAAAGACTGCTGTGCGAGTTGCCACGAAGCAATCTGCCGCTCAGGTTCGGCGTAAGCCGAAGCCGGTCGCGCCCCCGACAAAGAAAAAGGTGATCAGGCGCCCGCGTCGGCAGGTTGACGTTGCTGCGCCGACAACGGATGCGCCGGCAACGAACGTTACGACTGCAGGCGCGGATACCGCGGCGGGTACGGATACCTGAGCGCATTCGATCGTCGCGTCCGGACCGGACCTTCCGAGGTTCCCCGCCTTCAGCCGTTTGAAAAGCGCCGGAACGCACGGCCGTAGCAGAAGGGTTACCGTGGGTTCACTTATTATATTCCACGACGTTGGCGCTTCGGCGAAGCGCCGAAGAAGAAGCGTGACCACTCATCATTCTGGAGAGATCATCATGGGCAACAAAAGCACACTGTCCGGCGCGTCGTTTGCCGCAGCCGCAGCCGCCCTGTTCCTAACCGCACCCATGGCACAATCTGCCGACAGCGGCGCTGCGTCGATGGGCCACTGCATGGGCGTGAATGCCTGCAAGGGTCAGGGTGCCTGCAAGACGGCAGCGAACGCCTGCAAGGGCAAGAACGCCTGTAAGAGCCAGGGCTTCAAGGAAACCACCAAGGAAGAATGCGCCACCGCCAAGGGCAAATTCGAGACGCCTGCCGAGACGCCTGCGAAATAGCATTGCGACACTTGTCTGCCTTCTTCCGCGACGGGTAGAAGGGAGCGCCACGCCATGACTCACCACGGCAGCGCACTACAGGGCTTCGGGCTCGGTCTGCGGCCGCAGCACTACGAGCGGATTCTCGCGGGCGACTGTGCCGTGGACTGGTTTGAGATCCTGAGCGAAAACTACCTGGTCCCGGGCGGCCGGCCGCTCTACTACCTGGATCGCATTGCCGAACGATTTCCGTTGGCAATGCACGGCGTGTCATTGTCGATCGGCAGCAGCGATCCACTGAATCGGAGCTATCTGCGCGATCTTGCCCGGCTGGCGCGACGCGTCCAGCCGCGGCTGATTTCCGACCACCTGTGCTGGACCGGTGTCGATGGCTTGAATCTGCACGATCTCATGCCGTTGCCGCAAACCGACGAAGCGGTGCATCACGTCGCACGACGCATTGGCCAGGTGCAGGACGCACTCGGTCGGCAGTTCGTGCTCGAGAACGTATCGAGCTACGTGGGATTTACCCACTCGCGGCTTGCCGAGTGGCAATTCCTGAGTGCGATCGTCGCCGAATCCGGCTGCGCCCTGTTGCTCGATATCAATAACGTGTATGTCAACAGCGTCAATCACGGCTTCGATGCATTGGACTATCTCGACGGCCTGCCGCGGCACAGCGTGCGGCAGATTCATCTTGCCGGTCACTCGCAGGATGCCGCGGGCACCGGGTTGCTGATCGATACTCACGATCATCCGGTTTGCGATGCCGTCTGGGCGCTGTACGCAGCAGCGCTTGAACGTTTCGGTGCGGTGCCGTCCATGATCGAGCGCGACGATCGTATTCCGCCGCTCGACGACCTGCTGGCCGAACTCGACCAGGCGCGCGATATCGCGTCGCGCGTGACCACGGTGTCGGTATGAGCGACGCACCGAGCCTGCTGCGATTGCAGCGCCAAATGCAGGCCCGTGTCCTGCATGGCGACGATACCCTGCTCGTGCAGATCGCCGACAATGCAGGGGTCGGTGCAACGCGCCGTGCACGTGTCTACGAAGATGCTTATCGACTGCGGCTGATCGAAGCGCTCGGCAACGATTTTGCGGTACTCAAGGCGCACCTCGGTGCCGAACGTTTCGAGGCACTGGCCGCCAGCTATCTGGCCGACCATCCGTCGCGATATTTCTCGATGCGCCATGTGGGCACCGAATTGTCCGCATGGTTGAGCAGGCATCCGGTGGATCGGCTCGCTGCTCAGCCGCATTGCGCCGAACTCGCCGCGTTCGAATGGGCGCAGGGTGAGGTCTTCGACGCGGCCGACAGCAATATCGTCGTGCTGGGCGACATTGCCGGCGTGCCGCCCGAGGCGTGGCATCGATTGCGCTTGCAGTTGAAGCCAGCGATCCGTTGGTTGCCGCTGCACGGCAATGCGCCCGCATTCGTGCTTGCCCACAGCAACGATGCATCAATGCCCGCAATGACGTGGCGCGAGGAGCCGATCATGTGGCTGCTGTGGCGGCGCGGTTTCGATGTGTACTGGCGTGCGCTCGAATCCGACGAAGCGGCCGCGCTCAGTGTCGCGCGAGAGGGTGCGAACTTCGGCGAGATCTGCGCATCGTTATGCGCATGGCACCCGGACGATGCGGTGGCGCTGCGTGCTGCCAGTCTGCTGAAGCTTTGGATCAGCGACGAACTGATTGCCGCACTCGATTTCGACCAGGTTGCACCTTAGCCACCGAGTCATCCCAGTCACCACCATGAACCCCACCGCGAGCCCGAGTGTCCGCAGCCTGAATCGAAGCGGGTAGCGCGGCCGGTGATTTCCGTGACGAGCAACGCAGCGACATAACTACGGGCGCTTGACTTCGGCAGGCGCAGGAACGGTCGCCGACGGCGGTGACACTCATGAAGACCATGCAGTCGACGATGTCTGCGAGACCCGCTGTCGATGCTGAGCCAAAGGGGCTTGGGACGATGGTATTATCGGCATCGACGTGATCGTCGCGATTTCGCTGCAAGCCGAGACCAGCGGATCGACGATTTACCAATCTTGCGCTGGTCAGCGCAGTGGGACGATGGAATGCCACAGGCCGGGCGGCTAAAGGCCCTGGCGACAGGCTGTGGTACGACCGCGTTCCGGCAAAGAGAAAATTTGATGGCGCAACCAACGATCGCAATCATCGGTGCAGGACAGGCAGGATTTCAGGTGGCCGCATCGCTGCGCGACCTGCACTACAACGCGCGCGTGGTCATCGTCGGGGACGAACCGCACGCGCCCTATCAGCGGCCGCCGTTGTCCAAGGGGTATTTGCTGGGCGAGGTCGATGACTCGCAGGTCACTCTGCGTCCAGCCGCGTTTTACGCCCAGCACCAGATCGAGCTGATTATCGGCAAGCGCGCCGTGGCCATCGATCGCACGCGTCGCAAGGTGGGTCTGGAGGACGATTCGGTCATCGAGTACGACCACCTGGTACTGGCGACCGGCGCGCGCAATCGGCCGCTACCTGTGCCCGGCGCGGACCTGCAGAACGTGTTTTTCCTGCGGACTTTGGATGAGGCCAACAGGCTGCGGGAGCGGATGTCCGACGCGAAAACTGCGGTCGTGATCGGCGCCGGTTTCATCGGGCTGGAATTCGCAGCGTCGGCTGCAAAAACCGGCATGGAAGTGACCGTGCTGGATGTCGCCGACCGCCCGATGGCGCGTGCGTTGTCGAAGACCATGTCGGCGGTGTTTGCGCGCGAACACGAAAAAGCGGGTGTGAATCTGGTTTTCAACACGCAGGTGATGCGGCTGCTGGGCGAGAACGGCCGTGTCACCGGCGTGGAGACGGTTGACGGCCGGGTCATGCCGGCCGATCTCGTCGTGATCGGCATCGGCGTTATCCCGAATGTGGAACTTGCCGCGACCTGCGACCTGCCTGTCGAGAACGGGATTGTCGTCGATCGATTTCTGCAGACGAGCGATCCGCATATCAGCGCGATCGGTGACGTTGCCGCGCATGAAAATCCGTACGCACACGGGACCCGGGTCCGTCTGGAGTCAGTACAGAATGCTGCCGACCAGGCTCGCTGTGTTGCCCATAGAATTGCCGGGCAACCTGCCGCATACAGCGCTTTGCCCTGGTTCTGGAGCAATCAAGGGAACCTGAAGCTGCAGATGACCGGTTTGCCGACCAGCGGCTGCGAGGAAGTTCTGCGCGGCGATCCCAACGGTACAGTCTGCTCGGTGTTCCTGTTCCGGGACGACAAGCTCGTCTGCGTGGAGACGCTCAATCGCCCGGCGGATCACATGCTGGGTCGCAGGTTGCTGACGAACCGCGTCGTGTTGACTCCACAACAGGCAGGCGACTTGAATTGCGATCTGAAGGCGCTGTTGCCGAAGCCGGCAGCGGCGGCGGCACCCGGTTCGTGAAGACTGTTGCGCATTGGATCGACGGCACCGTAACGAGCGGCGCATCAACCCGCCGTGGCACGGTGTGGAATCCGGCCACCGGAGAGCAGCAAGCCTGGGTGACGTTGGCCAGCGAGCAGGATGTCGCTACCGCGGTAGCGAGTGCCCGGCGCGCATTCGAAGCGTGGTCCCAGGTGTCGCTCAGCCAGCGGACCAAGATACTGTTCGCGTTTCGCGAATTGGTGAATGCCAATACGAGGCGGCTGGCAGAGGCGATTTCGGATGAACATGGCAAGGTCGTTGCCGATGCCGAAGGCGAAGTGCAGCGCGGGCTCGAGGTCATCGAGTTTGCCTGCGGCATTCCCACGCTGCTGAAGGGCGACTACTCGGACCAGGTATCCACCGGCGTCGATCTGTTCTCGTTCCGCGAGCCGCTGGGAGTGGTGGCGGGCATCACGCCATTCAACTTTCCGGCCATGGTTCCGATGTGGATGTTTCCCATCGCGATCGCCTGCGGCAATACATTCGTACTCAAGCCCAGCGAGCGCGATCCGTCGGCTTCGTTGCTGATCGCGCAATGGTGGGCGGAGGCCGGCTTGCCGGCGGGCGTGTTCAATGTCGTTCAGGGTGACAAGGAAGCGGTCGATGCACTCCTCGATCACCCTGATGTGGCGGCTATTTCGTTCGTCGGCTCGACGTCGGTTGCACGCTACATCCATACGCGCGGAACCGCTGCCGGGAAGCGCGTGCAGGCGTTGGGTGGCGCGAAGAATCACGCCATTGTCCTGCCGGATGCCGGTATCGATTTTGCTGCCGATCACCTCGTCGCCGCGGCGTTCGGCTCGGCGGGTGAACGGTGCATGGCGATTTCCGCGGCCGTGGCCGTCGGCGATGCCGGCGATGCGCTGGTGGAGTCGCTGAGCAGGAAGGCGGCGGCTGTCCGCGTCGGTTCAGGCCGCGATCCTGCCAGCGAAATGGGGCCGGTGGTCACGAAAGAGGCTTTGCAACGCATTCGCGGATTGATCGATTCGGGCGCGCGGCAAGGCGGACGTATCGTGGTCGATGGGCGCAATCTGGTGGTCAAAGGCCATGAGAAAGGTTTCTTCATCGGTCCGACCGTGATCGATGCCGTGCGACCCGAAATGGAGGTGTATCGCGAAGAGATTTTCGGTCCGGTGCTGTCCGTGGTGCGTGCCAGGACGGTCGACGAGGCAATCAACCTGATCAACGCCAATCCCTATGGCAATGGCACGGCGATCTTTACCTCGAGCGGCGAGTCGGCGCGGCGTTTTCAGCGTGGTGTCAAAGTCGGCATGATCGGCATCAATGTGCCGATCCCGGTGCCGCTGGCGTACTACTCGTTCGGCGGCTGGAAGGACTCGCTGTTCGGCGATCAGCACATTCACGGCCCGGAAGGCGTGTCGTTCTACACGCGTGCCAAGGTGGTGACCTCGCGCTGGCCGCATGTGGAGCAGGCCAGCCAGGCGAGCTATCACTTTCCGACGTCGAAATAGCGTTCGGCAGCCGGTTCAGGTGGCGTCGGTCATGGCCGCGTGCGCGCGGATGACCTCGATGAACGATGCTCCGTACTTGGCCAGTTTGCTCTGGCCGACGCCGCCCACCTGGGCGAACTCAGTCAACGATACGGGCCGCGCGGCCGCCATGGCGCGTAACGTGGCGTCGTGAAAAATCACATAAGGCGGGACACCGGATTGTTGCGCAATGCGCTTGCGCAGGCCGCGTAGTTGATCGAACAGTGAATCCGCCGGGTCCTTTCCGGAAGGCGCAGTGTCGTGTGCGCGCACTTTGCCCGGCAGTTCCACCACGCTGAAGGGGCGCTCGTCACGTAGCACGGCCCAACTATCGCGATTCAACAGCAGCACCGGATAGCCATCCTGCGTCTCGTTCAG
>JAIBJL010000311.1 GCA_020029545.1 Gammaproteobacteria bacterium | reverse complement strand
TCTGGGAGTCGGCGACCAGGGCGCACTGTCTCAACGCTTATCTGGAGCCTTCCACGCGCGAAGGCACGGGCAAAGTCCAGGTCACAGGCATCATTTGTGGTGTCATGGAGACGCGCCCGAACTCGTGGACGGTCTCACCAACGGTCACTGTCGGCAACGTGAATGAAAAGGGCAAATCCTTGCAGTCGCGCAAGGTCATCGAAGCTCGATACTCTCCGGTGGAGTAGTCACCGCGAGCTGGTTTGTTTGCTAATGCCGGCACATTGCCGGCCTTGAGTACGTCTTCCCACGCGTGATCCACGAGGTAAGCAACACCGTCTTTGATTCTGTGCTCGTGCCACATCGGCGCAGGCAATGCGAGCCTTCTACCATCGCAGTGAAAGAGAATACCGGCACTTTCACTGGCGAAGCGAGCCGTATCCCGCAAGCGGACCGTGAAAGCGATTTCGACCTTTTTGCGCTTGCGCTTGGTGGATACCGACAGCACGGATCCCGTGGCGAAGCCGTACTCCATTGTTCTCGGTATCTGCCGATCAGCAGTCGCAATCTTGCCAGTGCCGCTGGCCCTGTAATAGGCGATGCCTCGGGAAAACGTACAACCACACAACAGCAAGAGTAGACCAATCACCCAAGCGCAATACTTCATGTCACGTCCGCGTTGCACAGAGGGCAACCAATGTGGAACCTACGAGACCTCGATGAGCGACCTTGCTGACATCAACCTCATCGGCCTCGGCGAGAGTCTGGCCTTGAACATGGAGAGCAAAGGATTTTGGCGATGCGTAATAAAACACATCCGCTTCGTCGAAGCCAGTAACCGGCAGGCCAGCGGATGCTGGCCTGCCTGGCGGGGTGGTTTCAGTCGTGCCGTCAGCGAGCGACGTCAGAGCGAGTACGTGAAGCTGATTTCATAGGTGCGCGGATCACCGAAGATCCACTGGTTCGGTGCGTATTCCGAAATCACCTGATCACGTTCATCGGTCAGATTGCGCACCCGCAGATCCATTTGCAGATCGGAAGTGAACGACCAGCCGGCACGTGCATCCACTACGGTATAAGCCGGCAGTTCGCGGGTGTTCTGGCTGTTAGCAAAGCGACTGGCCACATAGCGTGCACCCGCCCCTATGCTCAGTTGCCGGGTAGCGGCCCAATTGATCCAGGCATTGGCGGTGGTTCGCGGCACATTGCTGGGCTGGTTGCCCGCGAGGGAAACACCATCCGAGTAGTATTCATCGAACTGCGCATCCACCCAGGTGGCATTGAGGTCGATGCTCACATTTTGCGTCGGGTTCAGACGCAAGGTCGCTTCAATGCCATTCGATCCCTGCTCACCGATCTGCTCGCTGAACTGGCCGCCGGGTATGCTGTCGGGTATACGGGTCACCAGGTCCGTCTTGCTGATGTCGAACCAGGCCAGCGTGTATTCGGCGCGCCCTGTCATGAGTTGCTGTTTTACGCCGACTTCGTATTGCCGGCCGCGAGTGGGGTCGAAAGCCTTCAGGCTGGAGCTCATGCTTGCAGGTGAGGTAACGGGGTCGGTAGCTCGACTGTATTGGGCGTACACACTCATGCCTTCAAAAGGCTGGTACACCACACCGGCGCGACCGCTCCATTCGGAGTAGCGGCTGTCGAAAGACGAGGTGCTTCTGCCGCTCAGCGCCAGCGCCTGGTTGTCGCGACGGTACCGGATGCGGTCGAAGCGCAGCCCGGCGACCAGGCTCCACTGCGGCGAGAATTCCAGTACATCGTCGATGAACAAACCCAATTGGTTGGTGCTGGTGGAGAAATCGAGCACGGTGGGGATAGGGTCGTCGGCCAAGGTGTCAGGCCTCCAGCCGAATACCGGCACGCTGGCATTGCCAGAGGATATGGAATCGGCGTAATAGAGTTCATCGGCCCAATTGTCGGAGTAGTCGAGATCGATCTTGTTGAACTCGCCACCGACCGTGAGTTTGTTCTTGAGAGCGCCGCTGCCGAACTCCAGCAATACATCCGTCCGTGTGCCGACCTGACGCTGATCATGAATGATGCCGTAGTGGCTGTAGGCGTCACGCTCGATGAGTCCGGTGCTGTCGTCGTACGCGTAGTTCTCCAGGTTCTGCCACTCGCGGTTGGCCCGCAACACATACGTGTCGTTGCGGAACGTGGCGCCGGGGGCGAACCGCCACTCGGTATGCAGCCGCGTCCAGATATCTTCGTAATCGGAAAAACCATCGGCGAAGTTGTAGTTGTTCTCGCGATGTTCATCGCCGGCCTCCCCATTGATCAGAGGCGTACCGAAGTAGGGCGAGTCCTCATGGATGTCGGCATAGTCCACGCTGAATTTCATGCTGAAATCATCAGTGGGATGGAACAGCAGTGAGCCCGCCGCGACATTGCGCCGCTTGCTGTTGCGATCCACGTTACTGTCCGATTCCTGGTGCGCGCCATCCAAGCGGAAAGCCCAGTCTTCTCCCAGATCGGTACCGCCGCCCAGGGCGATGCGCCGCATATCGAAGCTGCCTACAACCGACTGGACATCGAAGGCCGACTTGCCGGGCTTGGGCGACTTGGGCACGTAGTTGACTGTGGCACCGATCGCGCCCATGCCATTGATCACCGAACTGGCTCCACGCAGTACATCCACCTGTTCGATGGTCCAGCTGTCGGCCGGAAAGGTGACCGTGCCTGCGGTGACATACAGATGGGTGCCGTCATACAGGGTGGCGATGGAATCGGGACCACTGAAACCGCGCACCGACATCGAGGTGCCGCCGTTGCCGGGATTGGCGTTGGTGGAAAAACCGGTGGAACGGGTGACGGCGGAGAGGATGTCGTAGTCGCCCTTGGTATCGATTTCGTCCCGTGTGATCAGCGCAGTGCTGGCGGGCGTTTCCAGTGCGGACAACCCCAGCCGGCCGCCGGCGCTGCTGGATACATCCAGCCGCATGCTGCCAATACCCTGGCCGAGCACCGTCACTTCTTCGAGATTCTCGGCAGCCTGCGTCATGGCCGCACAGGCCAGCAATGGCATGCACTGGAGCGCCCGGCCGATGGCCGCCGCCAACAAGGAATGGCGACGGACCGGCAGGTGGAAACGATGATTGAATGCGGCGCGCTGACGCGAAGTTGCGGGGGCAGGCATGACGGCTCCGTGGTGATTTTTTAGCTTTATGCTGCCGAGGGCGAGGCCATCGGCGCGGGCGCGCATGCTGGGCATCAGCCCTGACTGGTGCCAGTTAGTTACGGTTTAGGCAACCGCGATTAACGTTAATGTGGAGTAGTAACTTTAGGCCGAAGAGAGGCTTACATACTTATGAGAGCCCAGGCTCAGTACTGGCCGCCGGCGGATGCCGCCGCAGTCCCGCGTTCCGGCGAGCCTTCTCGGCTTCGATGTGGGTCAGTAGTTGGGGCCCGGTGTAAGCCAGCATCGCTACGTCATGCACCCTCGCGTGGCGCGCGCCGGGTTCCCGTATACAGATCAAAAAGCAGCAGCTTGCAGGGGATGCTGCCGTTCATGAGAGAGATAGTGCGCTTGGGTTTGAGGCCGATCGCCTTGTACGGCGACGCGGCAGCGGCCAGGATCGCGGCCTGCCAGCCGCTGAACTTCTGCTTGAGGGTGTCGCCCACTTCCTCATACAACTGCACGATGTCGCCCTCACTGCTGCCAATGCGTTCACCGTACGGCAGGTTGGTCACGAGGATTCCGGTTGTCGCGGGTGGCTCGGCATCCTGGAAGCGGCCCGTGTTGAAAGTCATGTACTTCTCGACGCGCGCATCCAGCGCACTTTTTTTTGCCATCGCCACATAGGCTGCGTTGATGTCCGAGGCGACGACTGGTGCAGTCGGGCCCTCCAGCTTCTCGGCACGCACGCGGTCCTGAGTGACGCGCCACAGATCACGATCGAAATCTTTAAGCCACTCGAAATAAAACTCGCCTTTCTTGCGATGGATCTGTGGCGCCTTGTGGACCGCGATCATTGCGGCCTCGATGGCAATCGTACCGCTGCCACACATCGGGTCCATGAATGCCTGGCTGCCGTCGTAACCCGCCATGATGAGAATCGCCGCGGAGAGCGTTTCCTTGAGCGGCGCCGGATGGCCCTGCTCGCGATAACCGCGCTTGTGCAATGACTTGCCAGAAGTGTCGAAGCTCAACATACAGCGGCCATGCCGCAGATGCGCCACCACCACGACCTTTGGCTCACTTCGATCGACAACCGGTACGACACCCTGGGCGCGCTCGAAAACCTCGCGGATACTCTCGCGTACCTGGGTAATGATTTGCTTCGGTGCCATCCCGCCCTGGTCCGCATCGTCACCCTGGCTTTCGACCATGAAGCCATGACGCGCGTCGAACAGCTCATCCCAGCGAATGCGCCGGACTTGTGAGCGAAGCATCTCTGGCGACTTCGCCGGCACTTCCTTGATGACCTTAAGGACGCGGCTCGCCGTCCGCAGCTTCAGATGCAGCTCATAAAAAAGCGCGTCGCTCGCCTCGAACGCGACCGCGCGGTATCCGGGAACGAGGTTGCGTGCCCCTAAGGCTTCGAGTTCGAGAACCAGGGCGGGTTTGGTTTCTTCGGGACCGGTGGCGATCAGTTGCATTCGAGGTAGATGTCGTGCCGGATGGAGTTAATGGGCTGCTAACACATCCATGTACTCAAGTGGAGGAGCAACGACAGCTTGGGTTGCCATAGCTGTCCCTTTCACTGCGACAGTATCACCTGGAAGCGGTTACCTGCTGTCTCCCGGAGCCTACACTCCGTGGCTCTCACGTTGCCGCTCGGCCCGGTAAAGAGCGCCTATATCTCTGGATTAGAGCACCCAAGGGTGAGCCGAGAACTCCGCTTCTATTCGCAACAATTGCTAACGACAAAAACCGGACGAGAAAGTCGACCAAAGTTTTTTGGACGCTCGGCGACGGAGGCATCAATCGCCGATCCACATCAAATTTTGGTGAATAAATCTTATGGCGCATATACGTACCACGCGACTAACCTGCGACCGCTACGCGCTCTCTCATCAGTTGCAACTGAGGAATTTGCGATGTCGAAAACTGTTCATGCCCGGCTACGGAATGATTTACGCGAATCGTCCCGACATCTATTGATGTGTGTACTTTCGCTGGGATTGCTTGCAGCGATGAACAGCGCATTCGCTTTGCCGAGCTACGCACAACAGACCGGCATGGCTTGTAGCCAATGTCACACGATCGGCTTCGGTCCCGCGCTGTCATCGTATGGCAGACAATTCAAATTGTATGGCTATACCTGGGGCAACGAGTCGTCGGTGCCGCTTGCTGCCATGATCGTAGGCTCTTATGACCACACCGATAAAAACTTGCCTGATCCACCGGCAGAACATTACAGCACCAACAGTAACGGCGTTTTCGACGAAGCCAGCGTGTTCCTTGCGGGACGCCTGTTTGGCAACGTGGGGTCCTTCGCGCAAATCACGTACAGCGGCATCGACCGGAAAGCGTCTTGGGACAATGTGGACATACGCTATTCACATCCGTTGCAGATGGCCAACCACTCCATCGTTGCCGGTGTCTCGGTCAACAACAATCCCACGATTCAGGATCTGTGGAATTCCACGCCCGGATGGGGCTTTCCCTATGTATCGTCAGAGCTCGCTCCGACACCTGCAGCATCGCCGCTGATAGCAGACGGGTTGGGGCAGAAAGTGTTGGGGACTACGTTCTACGCCATGCTGGATGATACGTTCTATGTCGAACTCGGCGGGTATCGTGGATTGTCCGATAACTGGCTCGACAATGTCGGCGTCGATTCCGCCGAGAGTCCGCACCTACGTGGATTTACGCCGTACTGGCGCGCGGTGATACAACGGCAGCAGGGAGCGAACTATTTTTCAGGCGGAATTTTCGGATTGTCCGCAAAGTTACTGCCCGAGGGCAGCGATCGGCAGACAGACAGCTATACCGACGTGGGCATCGACGGCGTCTACCAGTACGACGACGGCCAGACCAACGCAATCACCGCCAACCTCTCATACATCCGTGAACGACGCAGCCTCAGAGGGAGCTTGGCGCAAGGTCTATCGGATTCCACTTCCAATCATCTGAATACGGTGCGACT
>JAIBJL010000310.1 GCA_020029545.1 Gammaproteobacteria bacterium | reverse complement strand
GCTCCAAGCAGCCGGCTTCTATTTCGCCCTACGAGGCGGGCGCCAGTGAGCTGATCGTGAGCTTATGCGCTAACTTCGCCGATAAGACAGACCCCAACACGGAACGCTGGAGCCAGCTCGCTGACAAGGCCGGCTTGCCGCCATCCTCGCACTCGCACTCGTGCTCGCATCCAACGGGTCTTTTGCAGTGTGGCTCGACCCAATCCTCAAGGTGCGAGAAAAGCCGCATGTGCGGGCGACTATCGCCGCCGCGTTGTTTCGCGCACTGTTGCTGACGCTCGCCTGTCACATCGCTTTTCGTCTGCTCGATATCCGTGAAGACAAAGGCGACCTTGGCGTCCTCTTGCTGGTGATTTTTTCTGCCGACGTACTTTTGTTCCGCCTTATCTCGAGATGTGTCGATGACTAAACGCAAGGAACTTCTATTCTTTCGTTGGCATCGCACGGGCGATCGAAGCTGAACGAAACCTGACGAAACACGTTCAGTCGGCGATCAGCCACGCGGCAGCATAGTGCGCTCGAAGCCGGGAAGGCCTGGCATTCGAGGAAACCGCCATGAAGCTATTGATCGCTGCCGTCACTTCTCTGTCGCTGTTCGCAGGCGCAGTGACACCTGCATTCGCGGACCATCCATTCCCAGACCGTCCGTTCCCATTCGCAGATCGCCCATTCGCAGACCCGCGCGACAACGACCGCCAGGAATGGCGTCGCGACCACGATCGGGATCACCATGATCGACATGAGAGTCGCCGTGACAATCATGATCGCCAGTATGATCGCCAGTATGATCGATGGGATCGAAGAGATCGTGGCCCGCGCTTCGATGAACGCGACTATCGAACCGGGTACATCGACGGCCGCTATGATCAGCACCGCTTCCCAGCCCCGCGCTATATCCCGCCACGCGGTTACTACGCGCGCTCATGGCATCGGGGCGACCGGTTGCCGGAGGCTTACTGCTCCAGTCGCTACATCGTCAGCGACTATGATTCTTATCGACTGTATGCGCCGCCCCGCGGACATCGCTGGGTTCGCGTAGACGACGACGTGCTGCTGACGGCAGTTGCCACTGGCGCAGTGGTGGCGGTAGTGAGCGGGTTGTTTCACTGATTGGCCCTTGGCGCGAGGGCCTGGGGCGTGGGGCCTGGGCAGGAGACTCGAATTCCATGCGTCACAGCGTGTACGCCGATCCGTTTCCTGCCCAAGCCCCGCGCCCCAGGCCCCATCGGTAGCAGCAATTGTGGCGCTGCTATCAGTAACTACCAGTCCCTTGTTGAAACTGATCAGCACTCACTTCTTCAGACTCAACTCCTGATAGCGCTTGACCGCGGCATCGATCGTAAAAAAGAAATGATCGCCACCGAGAATGCCGTACAGCCCGGAGCGTTGCATCACTTCTCGCACCGGTGCTTTCACTCCCGCGATATAGAACGCGATGCGCTTGTTCCTGAACTCGTCGGACAACTGATGCAATGCCGTGTCGGCTGAAGAATCCAGGTCGTTCACTGCACTGGCATCCAGGATGATGGCTTTCAGATCCGCCTGGTGCCGGTCGCAGATCTCGTGGATCTTTTCCTTCAGGAACACCACGTTTGCAAAATACAGCGATGCATCGATACGCAGAATGACCAGACCCGGAAGTGTCTCTGCCTCGGGAAAGTGCTCGACATTCCGGAAAATGTTAGTGCCCGGCAGACGTCCCAGAATTGCCGTGTTCGGCCGCGTGTTCAAGGTGATGAACAGCAGAATCGACGCGACGATACCCAGCAGCAGACCGGGCATGACCCCCAGCAGCAGCGTCATGGCGAAGGTGAACAACAGCAGCAGACCTTCTGTCAGCTTGACTTGGAACAGGTAACGCACTTCCTGCAGATCGATCAGCCGTATTGCCGACACCACCAGGATCGCGGCCAGCGTCACGTTCGGCAGATAATGAAAGAGCGGCGTCAGATAGATCGTCGCCAGGGCCACGCAGATTGCACAGACGATCGCCGCAAGCGGTGTTTTCGCACCACTGCTGGCGTTCAGTGCCGAGCGTGCCTGGCTGCCGGACACGGCATAACCCTGCGACATGCTCGATGCCAGATTGGACAAGCCCAGCGCCGTGAGCTCGCGATTGGCATCAATGTCGTAGCCGTACTTGTTGCCCAGCGATTTGCCGATGGAAATGGTTTGCGCAAAGCCGACCAGCGCCATGGTCATCGCGAGCGGCCATAGTTGCTGCAGCGCCGGCCAATGCAGCGTCGGCAGGCTCAAGTTCGGTAAGCCCACCGGCACCGGACCGAGCACGGCGACACCTTGCGCATCCAGCTGCAGCAGATACGCAAGTGCCGTGCAGATCACGACCAGCACCAGCGGACCGGGCGCGGATGGTGCCCACTGTCGCAGCCCCCACAAGATGACCATGCATCCCACACCGATCACCAATGTTTCCATATTCGTCTGCGGCAGTCGCGCCAGCAAATCGAGCATCGACTGATACAACGTCGGCCATTGCGGCTGACGGATACCCAGCAGATGCTTGAGCTGTCCCAGTGCGGTGATGATCGCCACGGCCGACGTGAATCCCGCCAGCACCGGATACGAAAGAAAATTGACCAGGAAGCCGAGCCGGCAGGCGCCCATCACGAGCTGAATGACACCGATCATCGCGGTGACCATGACGGCCAGTGCGAGATACGCAGACGTGCCATGTCCGGCCATCGTGCTCAGACCGAGAACCAGAATCAGCGAGTCCACCGTCACCGGTCCCACCGACGTCTGCCGGCCACTTCCTGTCAGCGCGTACACCAGCATCGGCAGGATCGACGCATATAAACCCATGATGGGCGGCAACCCGGCCAGCAACGCGTACGCGACACCTTGCGGCACCAGCAGTGCCGCGACCGTCATGCCGGCGCTGACTTCGTGCCGCAGATTCACGCTGCCATAGAGCGCCGACCAGTTCGTGATCGGTAGCAGGCGCTTGATATCGAATCGCCACGCTCGAATCAGCGACGGGATCGTGCGCCGATCGACGTCGGTTTTGAGCCGATTGGTTGCCGTGCCTGTTGCACCAGGATCGGGATGCCTGCCGATCTTGCGTTGCAAGTGGGTATCGGCGACGGCGAATAAGGTGCGCTCGCTGGCTGAATTGGGCGACGGGACATGCACTGCCTGCATCAGCAATTCGAACGGACCGATCTTGATCCGGTCGCCGGGATGCAGCACGCGACGCTGGATTCGCTGGTCCTGCAGGAACGTGCCATTGGTGCTGCCGAGATCCTCCAGCACACATCCGTCGTGCGCACACACCAGCGCGGCGTGTTGCCAGCTCACCTGCGAATCCTTGAGGCAGATTTCGCTGGTGGGGTTACGTCCGACTATCCAGGTTCCGTCTTCCAGAGCGTAGTCCCGGTGCGATCCGTCGACTCCCCGCACGGTCAGCCTGTTCAAGCTCGGTCTCTTATTGATTACGGAAAGGGCGAATGATAAGCCGCGGTCACGGATTTCGCTGAAAAAACCTGTCGCGGGGCAGTGAATGCTTAGAATGCCCTCTTTCTTCGAATCAGCCTTTGAATCAGCCTTCGAACAGCGGACGGGTCCCGATGTCCTCCAGCGCTCCAGCACAACCAGCCGACGTACAGACCGTTAGCGCCTTGTCGCCGCTGCGCTTTCCCGTGTTCCGGGCGATCTTGCTAGCGAGTAGTGTTTCCAACCTCGGTGGCCTCATTCAATCCGTGGGTGCGTCATGGATGATGCTCTCGATTGCCCAGTCGGCTGACATGGTCGCCCTGGTGCAAGCCTCCATGACCCTGCCGTTCATGTTGCTGTCGCTGCTGGCCGGCGCGGTAGCCGACAGTTTCGATCGGCGCACAATCATGCTGGGCGCGCAGGTGTTCATGCTGATCGTATCGATCATCTTGTCCGTGTGCGCCTGGTCGGGCCTGATCACCTCGTGGCTATTGCTGCTGTTTACGTTTCTGATCGGCTGCGGAACGGCGTTCAACGCACCGGCGTGGCAGGCATCCGTCGGCGACATGGTTCCGCGGGCGCATTTGCCGTCGGCGGTTGCGTTGAACGGCATGAGTTTCAATATCGCCCGCACTGTCGGGCCGGCGATCGGTGGCGTCATCGTGGCTGCGGCAGGGGCGGCCGCCGCTTTCGCCGTCAACACGGCCAGTTATTTTGGTTTGATCTTCGTGCTAGCACGCTGGCGTCCGGCACGGGAGGCCCGGCTCCTGCCACCCGAGTCGCTCGGAATCGCCATCATGGCCGGCGTGCGCTATGTCTCGCAGTCGCCCACGATTCTTCGAGTGCTCGTGCGAGGTGTCGTGTTCGGCTGGGGCGCGAGTGCCGTGAACGCGCTGATGCCGTTACTCGCCAAGCATCGTATCGACGGCGGTCCGCTCGTCTATGGTTTGCTGCTGGGCGCATTCGGCGTCGGCGCCGTGGCCGGAGCGATAAGCATCTCGCGAATTCGCGGCGTGCTGTCAACGGAAGCGTGCGTGCGCTCCGCTTGCGTTGCGTTTGCACTTGCCGCCGCAATCGCGGGCATCAGTTCGTATCTTGGCTTGACGATGCTGGCGTTGCTGCTCGCCGGGGCCGCCTGGGTGATCACGCTGGCAACCTTCAATGTGGCCGTGCAAATGTCGGCGCCGCGCTGGATAGTGGCGCGTGCACTGTCGATCTATCAGATGACGGCGTTCGGCGGCATGGCGGCAGGCGCCTGGATGTGGGGTGTGATCGCCGAGCACCAAGGCGTCGACATGGCGCTGTTGCTGGCGGCCGGATTGCTCCTGGTATGCGCAGCCCTGGGACGCTGGTTGCCACTGTCGCAGACCGAAGAACTGAATCTCGATCCGTTGCGTCAATGGAGCGAACCGCAGACTGCCGTGCCGGTCGAGCCGCGCACCGGGCCGGTGGTCGTGATCATCGAATACCGCATTCGCGAGTCCGACATGATCGAGTTCCTTGCTGCCATGGCCGATCGACGCCGCATCCGACGGCGCGACGGTGCGCAAAGCTGGACGCTGTTGCGCGACCTGGGCGATCCGGAAGTCTGGATCGAACGCTACAAGACACCGACGTGGCTGGACCTCCTCCGTCACAACAGTCGGCTGACGCGCGAGGATGCGAACATACCGGAGCGATTGCGCGCGCTGCATTGCGGCCCTGAACCACCGGTCGTGCGACGCATGATCGAACGTCAGACCGGCTCGCTGCCCGTCGGTCACGCCTCCTCGTCACATGATCTTGCCGAGCCGATGACCGACCCGTCGCGATCGTCATGATATGAAAAAAGTGAGTAGTGAATAGTGAGTCGTGAATGGTAAGAACGCTCACGTGTCCGGCTGCGTCACGGTACGCAGTGCCTTCGCATCCTTGACGAGCACCGTTCCTCTGCCGAGGCTGATCCAGTCCGCGCGCTTCCAGGTCTGCAGATGCTTGTTGACGATCTGACGTGACAGGCCGAGCGAGCGGGCCAGTTCTTCCTGCGACAGCTTCAGCGGCGTGCCGGTAATCTTCAGCTTGTTCCGCGATTGCGTGAGGCCGAGCAGTCGCTTGGCGATGCGCGCCGGTGCATCGAGCAGCGAGGAGTCTTCCATCTGCTCCGAAGTCCAGCGTACGCGTTGACACAGCAACTCGATGAGATGCACGGCGAGCGCCGGTTCCCTCTGCAGCAGACTCTGGAATTGCGGGCGTTGCACGACGAACAATTCCGTCGGTGCGAGCGTCGTCGCGGTGGCCGTACGCGGATGACCGTCGAGCAGCGCGATTTCGCCGAAGGTGTCGCCCGGCTCCATGGTGTTCAGGAACACTTCCTTGCCACCGGGACCACTGGTGCTGATCCGGACCCGCCCGGTCGCAATGCCGAAGAGCGCGTCACCCGGTTCGCCTCGCATGAATACGAGAGTGTCGCTCCGATAAGAACGCCGGGATGCCAATCCCGCGATCTGTTCGAGCGTCGTCGCCGGCAGTCCGCGAAACAGGGTGTTTCTTTCAAGCAGCGTTTTGGCGCTCAGCGCCGGCACCAGTTTTCGAGCCGTCGGCATCATGCGACAACCCGCCGGATCGCCAGGGGGTGGTTGAGACTAACAGGCTGTTGAAAAACAGCCTG
>JAIBJL010000053.1 GCA_020029545.1 Gammaproteobacteria bacterium | reverse complement strand
GGTTTGCTGCACACGATCGAAATCGATGCTCCGAAGGTTGCCCGCGAATAACAAGCGTCGCCACGCCAAATAACCTTGCGCCTCAGCGCAATGATTGTCATGCAGGAATTGGAGTTGCTCGGCAGTCTCGACGTCCTCGGCGATGACCTGTCGATGGGCGCAGGCACGTGCTTATCGTACCGACAGTACTTTGACGCTACCGTCGACGCTGGCGCGCTCGATGTAGCCGATGGCCTGAGGGTTCGCGGCAATCAGTGTCCTCGCCTCGATGCCGTTCGATACCACCTGCGGTGGGTTGCCTCTGCCTGTGAATATGATCTTCGACCAATGGGCTTTCAGCTGCGCCGCCGACCTGCCGGTGAACTGGGTGTAGAACGCTTCGCGCACCGGCGAGGCTTCGGGCTGGTCGATCGGCACCGCCGGGCTACCATTGGGGAAGCGAGCGGCTTTACCGAGAAAAATATCCGCGATCTGATTCCTGCTCAGGGCCGTGACCGTGCTCTTGGCGGAGACCACGGCGACCACATCGGCTGGAACGGCACCGGTCGCAAGGCTTAGTTTTAATGCTAGCCCGATGACGGTCAATCCGATGTGCTTCAGGCGAGGCATGATGACCTTAGAAGACGAAATCGAACGTGGCGCTGAGTATATTGGCCTGGCCGCCTCGTTGAAAACCCGGCTGGAGATTGCTGAATACGCCGCTCGAGCCGGCACCGATGCGAATGTGATCGAACTGCAGTTTGAGACAACCATTGGGCATGAAATCCCAGCGCCCGCCGAGGGAGACCGTGTTCTGCGTGGCATTGCCACTCAGGAGCGAGTTGAGACCGGCATTCAGAGCGACCGCCGGCTCGGCGAGAAAGGGCGGCAAGGTGGACACGTCCAGGCCGGGATCGGCAAGTTGATCCGCCTTGGCCCGGGCGTAGGTCGCATAGGGCATGAGCTGCCCGAAGCGGTACCCGCCGCTGACATGCCAGGCTGTGCTGTTGCCAACGAAGGAAGGCGAGTCGAGGTGGCCCCATTCGCCGGTCACAAACCAATCGCCCGGATCGTAATTGGCGCCCACCGCGATCACGACTATGGCCGTGCGGTTCATATCGTACTTATCTGCAATCGCCGCTCCTTGCGGCCCGAACAGTCTGAAGGCATCGAAGAGAGTGCGCGTGAGGGAGGGGAAGGTCGCGCGGGCCTTCACGTAGGCAATGTGCCCGGTGAACGAGCCAAATTCGGCGGTATTGGAGATCGCCCACAAATCCCTTATTTCGACGCTGCCCGCATTGTTGGAGAGGCCCGAATCCTTTCTGCCGATACCTAACTGCACAGTGTTCGCCAATTCCCCGAAACGCAGCCGGTAACTGGCATCCACACCGTCGCTGTTGGTCAGCGGAGCAAGCCGATAAGTCTCCAGTGGGGGACGCACCCACGCGTACGTGTAACCCACCTTGCGAGTGTCGGAAAGCAAAGCGGTGGGCAAGACGGTGCGCCCGACGCGCACGCTGAAATCCGGCGTGAACTGATACTTGATGTTCGCCCACTCGACATGGGGCCGGTAAGTGTTGTCGTAGTTTTCCTCGGATATGACCTGCACGACCGCGGAAAGCTGCGCGGTGAGATCGGCGGTCACTTGTGCGCCGAGGAGGCTGTCGACATCGGCGCTCCAGTCGTCGCTATGACCTGCACCGTGGGGCTTGAAGACGCTGGAGGTGAAGTCCGCTCGATTCTCGCTGGAGTGCACCAACCCCAATGTGCCAAAGCCATGGAACGAGAAATCAGGCGTGTCGGCCTCGCCAGCGCAGACACTCGCGGCGTACACAGCGATTACTATCGCTGTAATGGCCTTGGTTTGTAAGCGTGGATTCACACCACTCACCTGTGTGGTCATCCATCAAACATACGCGCCCGTTGCACTCTTCATCTGTACGCTCTCGCACAGTTGACCAGCCCCGCGTTTGCTACGTTCGTGCGCACCTAGCGGGCAAACATTTCATCGTGGCGCATTCACCGGCTTAGCCGCGGCAAGGACTCTCGTGCCATCAGCAAACACATTTCGTCGGCGATTGAGTCGGATCACTGAACCGCAGGTGCTGTTCCCACTCATTGCCGTGCTCTTGTTGTCTGCCGTTTGGAGCACCACGCTTGGCGTCATCAGAATCGAGCGCGCCACCGCTCAACATGCCGCGGCGATATCCAGTCGCGAGTTGCTGGGTACGTACGAGGCGCAGGTCGTACGCGCTTTGCGTGAGATCGATCAGACCTTGAACCTCGTCAAGTACTGGTATGAACGCGATGGCAAACGACCTGCGATCGCGGAACTCAAGGACAACGGCTTGTTGCCGCCGGATCTGCTCTTCGTCGTTAGTATTGCCGACCGTGAGGGCATCATAGTGGACAGCACGCGAGCGCCCGAGAAGCTCAACGTTGCCGATCGGGATTACTTTCGCCACCAGCGCGACAGCGATGCGTACTTCATCGGTCAACTCCCGCGTGGTTCCACCGGTGAGGCGAAACTGTCGTTCAGCCACAGGCTGATCGCGCCGGACGGCGCGTTCGACGGCGTGGTAATCGTCGCGGTCGACGCCGCCTATTTCGTCAGCGGTTACGACCATGCAAAGCTCGGCGAGCACGGGGTCCTTGGCCTGCTCGGAACCGACGGAGTCTTTCGGGTCAGGCGTAGCGGGGATTCGGTGCGCTCGGGGGACACGATCGACTATGCCGCCGCGGCAGCGGAATCTGACGCCGACGTGGACGCTACGATCTCGACCAGCAGTTGGGATGGGGTGCGGCGCTGGACCAGCGGGCGTGAACTCTACGGCTTTCCGGTCGTCGTGCTGGCTGGACTCTCAGTCGATGAGCAAATGGCGGCCCCGCGCCGCCAGATGCGTGCCAACTTGCGGTGGGCGACGCTCGGCAGCGCTCTCATCGTGCTGTTCACGGCGGTATTGGGTCGCATAAGCTGGCAGCTCGGTCAAAGCCGGTTGCGCGAAGGCGAAGCCAAACTGGCGCATGCCAAGCGCGTCGAATACCTGGCCTATCACGATGGACTCACGGAGCTGCCCAACCGCAGTCTCTTCAGCAAGCTGTTGAGTCAAAGCATCAGCGAAGCGGATCGCTACCACAAACAACTGGCGGTCTCGTTCCTGGATCTCGATCGCTTCAAGCAGATCAACGACACGCTCGGGCACGAGGCCGGCGATCAACTGCTGCAGGAAGTCGCCAACCGGCTCAGGGGTTGCGTACGCGACAGCGACACGGTCGCCCGACTCGGTGGGGATGAATTCGTGGTGCTGTTGCCGGAACTCGGCGATGGCAAGTACGCAGCCACCGTCGCCCAGAAGATACTGTCGGTCGTCGCCAAGCCCTTCGTGCTGATCGGCCAGGAGTTTCGCGTGACCGCGAGCATCGGCATCAGCGTCTACCCGCAAGACGGCCTCGACGAGCAGACGCTGACCAAGAATGCCGACATCGCGATGTACCAGGCGAAGGCGGAAGGCAAGAACAACTTTCAGTTCTATTCCGAAAAGCTCAACGCCAACTCCCTCGCTCGGCTCACGCTGGAATCGAGCCTGCGGCGCGCCCTGGAGCGCAACGAATTCCGCCTTCATTATCAAGCCAAGCGGGATATCGTCAGCAGCCGCGTGACCGGCATGGAGGCGCTGTTGCGCTGGGAGCATCCCGACCTGGGAGTGGTGGCGCCGATGCAGTTCATTCCCATCGCGGAGGAGACCGGGCTGATCCTGCCCATCGGCAAGTGGGTGCTCAAAACAGCTTGCCTGCAGAACGTCGCCTGGCAGCGCCAGGGTCTGCCGCCTTTGAGCATCGCCGTCAACCTGACGGCGCGCCAGTTCCGTGATGATCAGTTGCTTGCCGATGTGTCCTCGATCCTGGCAGAAACCGGCATGGATGCGAAGCTGCTGGAGCTCGAGATCGCCGAGAGCCTGCTGACCCAAGACGTCGAGAACACACTGCGTATCCTGACGGACATCAAGGCGCTGGGCATTCGCATCGCCATCGATGATTTCGGCACCGGCTATTCATCGCTCGCTACGCTGCAACGCTTCCCGCTCGACACGATCAAAATCGATCGATCGTTCGTCCGTGACATCGCCGACGGCGTGGATGACACCGGGCTTGCGGACGCCATCATTGCGATGGGCAAGTCCTTGAGCATGACGGTGGTAGCGCAGGGGGTGGAAACCAAAGCCCAGGCCGACTTCCTGCGGACCCACGCTTGCGATGAGTTGCAGGGATTTTATTTTCAGAAGCCCATACCGGCCGAGGAATTCACGCAGTTGTTGCTCGACCAGAACCTGGAGCTTACCTACAAGGATAAACGGCCGATACTGAAGGTCGTGTGATTCGACAACGCACGCTAACTGGACACGCCTCGCGCGCTGTTCAGATCCAGAACGCCGCGCAGGACCTTCTCGATAGCCGCTTGCCTGAGTGAGTGCATGCCCTCTTGCTGCGCGGCAGCCAGCAGCTGCGGTACCGCGGCGCGCGTTCGAATCAAGTGTTTGACTTGCGTAGTGGCGGCCAACAACTCATAGACAACGACACGTCCTTTGTAACCATCACGACATGCATCGCAGCCTACCGCCGTGCGTAGGACCAGGTGCCCGTCCGTGGCAAATTCCTTTCGCCACCGCGCCAGCACCGCCGCCGGATCCAGCGTGGTCTCGAGGCAATATTCCGCAACCAGGTCGGCGGTCTCCACCGCATCGGCGACATGAGCCTCCTTGCAATTCGGACACAGCTTGCGGGCCAGGCGCTGCGACAGGATACCGATCACGGCATCGGCGAAATTAAACGGGTCCATGCCCAGATCCAGCAGTCGCACGATGCTCTCGGCGGCGCTGTTCGTGTGCAGAGTGGAAAACACCAGGTGTCCGGTCAACGATGCCTCGATGCCGATCTTGGTCGTTTCCGCATCGCGCATTTCACCGACCATGATGACGTCGGGGTCCGCGCGCAGGAAGGCGCGCATTGCCGCGGCGAACGTCCAGTCGATCTTCGGCTGGACCTGTACCTGGCGCAGGCCGGGTTGCGTGATCTCGATGGGATCCTCGGCAGTCCAGATTTTGACGTCGGGGCGATTGATGTCGCGCAGGATCGAGTGCAGTGTCGTGGTCTTTCCCGATCCTGTCGGACCGCAGACCAGGATCAGGCCATAGGTTCGCGCAATCATTTTCTTGAGCAGTGCCAGATCCGAGTCGGAGAAGCCGACCTGGTCGAGCGGCATGGGCTCGGCCCCGCCCAGAATCCGCATCACCACATCTTCGAGATTGTTCGCCGTCGGAATGATGGCGATGCGCAGCTCGATCGACAGCGGGCCATGATTGCCGAAGTCGATCTTGCCGTCCTGTGGATGTCGATGCTCGGAGATATCCAGCGAAGCCATGATCTTGATCCTGGACACCAGGGCATTGCTGTAGGCCGGCGGCAGTTCCAGGTAGTCTTCGAGATCGCCATCCTTGCGAAAGCGAATGCGGGTGCTGCTGTCGCCGGGATTGTTCTCGATATGAATGTCCGAGGCGCCCTGCGCATGCCCCTCGATGATGATCTTGTTGATCAGCTTGACCAGCGTGTTGTCAGACACCCGCGCATCGATCGCCGAGTCCTTGAGCGGCCGCAGGATCAGCGACGACTCCTTGGTCAATTGATGCGCCAGGTCCGCCACCTTGCTCTGGTTACGGACGTCGCCGGGTTCCGCCGCATCCGGTGCCGCCGCCCCTGCCTTGACCGTACCGATGCGGACCTCGAGATTCGAGTACTCCTTGGCGATGCGCAGCTTGAGTTCCTGTGAATTGGCGATCACCGGTGTAATGGTCAGGCCGCTCTTGAAACGCAGGTCCTCCATGAAATCGATGGCGAGCGGATTTTCGACAGCAACCACCAGGGAGTCCGGCGCCCGCAGCAATGGCAGCACCTGATGGCGGATCGCGAAAGCAGTATCGATCGACGCCAGCGCATTCCGGCCGATCTTGAACTCGCGTACATTGACGTACGGAATGCCCAGCTTGTCCGATAGCGCCATCTGGATCAGGCGCGCCGAGACCACGCCCATTTCGATCAAAATATCGCCGAGCCGGCGCACGCGGTTGATCGCTTGAATCCGCAACGCTGCCTCGATCTGCACCGGCGTCACCAGTTGTGCCTCGACCAGGATATCGCCCAATCGCACATTGGGCCGTTTCGCCTGCGCGCGCAGCGCCAGCGCCAGTTCCTCACCGGAAATGATCGCTCTGTCGGCCAGGTAATTGCCTATCCGCTCATGGCGCAGCTTCGCCTGCTTTTTCAGCGCCAGCTCGACCGTCTCGGCACTGACGATGTTTTTCGCAACCAGCATGTCTCCCAGCAACGGGCCGATCTGCAGATCCTTGATCTGGGATGCCGGTATGAAACTATTGATGACCTGCGCCGAGTCCCCTTCGACCACGAACAGGAACAAGCCGTGCTTTTGTTTTACGAAACCCAGCGTGTTTCCCGTGATCTGCGTGCCATCGTGCAGCGAGACGACAAAAGGTTTTTTAGCCTCGATCTGTTGAGGAGTCGTGCCGACTGCATTCAACTTCGCCGCATCGGGAACGAACGCCGCCGGGCGAGTCAGCCTGAGCAAGCGAACCTGAGCAAGCTCGATTTGCTCGATGGCCTGCGAATCCACCAGCCGCACACCGATGGAGTCCAATTCCGCAGCGAACGACGTCAGCTTGCCAGTTGCAACGCGTCCGCCCGTCAGCTCCAAAGTACATTCGCCGTCATAGGTCGGCGACAGTCTCGGAGCCAGACGTAGAAAGGGCGGCGTAGGCCAATCGATGCCCGGAAGTTTCCGCAGTTCCTGGTTCGTGGCACGTGATAGTTCCTGGTCCATGGCACATGACGTAACACGCTGGCGCCGCTCGCGCTGTGCGCTTGCGCGCATAGCACGGACGGCCAGTACTTGGGCGAGCACGCCAAGGGCCTGCCCGTCATCGGCTTGCTATTTCCAGCGAGGATGGATACCCAACGACTTTGTCGGGAAGTTCGGCGGTCGCCGCGGAGTCCTTCCATGAGCACCACAAATTGAAGCGGACTTGTATTCATCGGCGGGTAGTACCTACTGGCATTACTCGTAGCGGGGTGCTTACATCAACCACAGATCTTGAGTAAAAGCGGAGCTGACCTGTTGGGACAGTGGCACGGCTGACAAAGATAAAGCAGCTCAGTTGGTTTGCCGATGTGTCCCGAAGGGAAGTAGAGATGGAATTATCTAAGATCGAGACCGCGGATGGACGCGCCCATACCGATGCGAGTCTGGAAGCAGAACGCGTGGGTTCAGACTGTGAAAGTGCGACTCGCACGCGACGCGGGCTTGATGACCTTATAGAACGCGATCGTATTCTTGCCGATTTGAGGCTCATGAAGTTTCGCGACCGTGCAGATCGCATATTGTCGCGTGAGCGTTTCGATTCGCCTTCTCCAAATTCCTCTGTTTCCCTCGAGCGCGATCAGGCCGACGAGCGCAAAAAGGACGAGCGTGAGATGTCGGATGCCCTGTTGCAGGGCGAACGTCATCGCTCCGACGTTGCTGTAGAAACGGAGCGAAACGAATACGACGCACTGCAACTGGAATCGCGGGCGCGGCGCCAGCTTACCGATGATCAGCTGTCAACCGAGCGAAGCGGCGCCGACATGACGACCGCGGCACTGAGCTTGATAAAGAACACCCTGGCACACGCTCGCACTCAGCAGGGACGAGGAATCGACGTGCTCAGCATTGTCGCTCATGACTTGCGCAGCCCCTTGAGCGTGATCTCGATGACCGCAGAGAGTCTTACCCAGATGACACCTGCGACGTTCAAACCTGCGCTTGCGCGACCCATCATGTCGGCCGTTGCCAGAATGGAACGATTGCTCACCGATCTGCTTGACTTGGCACGCATCGAATCTGGAACGCTGCATATTATCAAGCGCCGGCTCGACATCGGCCAACTGCTATCCGAGGTCCTGCACTCTTACGCTCCGATGTTTTCGGCCAGAGGCATTGCTTTCAACATTGTCGTACCGGCTGGCGCGATCGTGCTGTCCTTCGACCATGACCGCATGGTGCAGGTCCTGTCCAATCTGTTGGTCAATGCCATGAAGTTCACGCCGCACGGCGGTAACGTGACTCTTCAAGTCGAGCGCCAGGCACAGCTGGCTCTGTTCTCATTGAGCGATACCGGTCCCGGTATTCCCGCCGATGCATTGCCGCACGTGTTCGAACGATTCTGGCAAATCGACAGCGATACACGCCGCGGTTTAGGTCTGGGACTGCATATTTGCGAGAAGATTATTCAAGCGCACGAAGGCCGTATTTGGGCGGAGAGCGAGCCAGGCAATGGTGCAACATTTCGGTTTACCTTGCCGCTGAACGAAGGAGAAGAATCCTTACACTAACGGCGCGGGCGCCAGTAGATCGTTATTGCGGGACCCGCGCTGCGATGGTGATCAGAAAAGCGCTCGATGGACTGCGAGTTGGTGCGGATATCGAGGGAGCGTGACAGCCAGGGGCTCAGCGAGCGCTTCAACAGCGCCTTGACGTTCCAGGACAGTGGCGCTGCGAACTGCTCAGCGGCGTCAACTCTCATCCACGGTTTAATCGGAGCGCTGCCAGAACATGAATCATCTTACAACGTCCCGAGCACTTTGCTCAGCGAATACTGGGCCTTGTTGAATTCCGCAATGGCCGTCAAATAGTCGGCTCGGGCGCGCACGAGTTCCTGTTGTGCCTGTATGTCTTCCAGGACAATGCCTACACCGAGCTGTTTACGCTCGCGTGTTAGTCGTAAGGTTTCCGACGCGGACGACAGATTCTGGCGACTCGCTGCGATCTGATCCGACAGCGATCGAGCCCGCGTGTAGTTCTCAACGACCTGGCGTGCAATCTCATCGGAGTTTTTGAGGGCGGTGAGCTCTGCCGCATCCACGCGTGCCTGGCTGGCATTGATGCGGCTGAAGTCGAATAGGCCACCGGGTCCGATTCGCCAGCTCAGCCCCACGTAGTAGTCTTTCGATGAGCCGAAATCGCCGCTGGCATTGCTTTTCCCGCCACCCAATTCGCCGAGAAAGGCTTGAACACCCAGCGACGGAATCAGCGGGCCGTACACGGCGCCTTTCTTTGCTTCGCGCGCTGCGGCAATCAACGTCTGGTTCTGCTTCAGCTCGGGCCGCGACTCGAGAGCTTGCCGTACCAACGGCTGGAGATCGCCACTGGTCTCGACGAGCGCGACCGGCACGAGTTCGAGTTCTGTCGGAACCAGTTCGATCGTTGGATCGAGGTGAAGTACCTGCGCGAGGCGGGCAGCGGCGATGCGCTGCTGTTCCAGCGTCTGGCTGAGCGTCACGCGATAGCGCTCGGTTTGCGTCTGAACACGCAATTCATCGCCTTTGAAAACGATGCCTGCCCCAACAGCCGCATGCAGCTGCAACGCATAGTCTTGCGAGGTTTGCACAGCCTCTCGCACGACGCCGACCAGCGCCGTCGCTTTGAGCAGGTCGAAATAGCCTTGGGCCGCATTCAGCGTCGCATCCTGTTGCTGGACATCGAGTCCCTGGGACGCCGCATTGGCCAGCTGTTTGGTCGCGAGGGCTTTGAAAACGGCGTCGCCGATATCTATCTGCGCGGTCACAGTCCCGCCCAGCGCCGCTGATTGCTTGTCGACATCTAGCAGTGCGCCATCGACCGCCTGTGTGCGCCCTTCGTGCCGACGCAGGCTGATGCCGGGAGAAAGCCACGGAAAGAATTGCCACAGCGCACTATCATGATTCGCTCGCGCCTCATCGAGCCGTTTCTGCGCGAGCTGGACGTCGAGATTCTGCGCATGAACCAATCGCAGCGCCGTGGGCAGGTCGATAGGATAGGTCTGCTGCGCGGCGGCTGCACTCAGGTCCGTTGCCTGCGCCAAAGAGTGGGGCGCAGCCGTGAGGACTGCGAATGACGCGCCAAACGCCAGCAGACGTGAGAACAGCGGCTCACGGATCATTGCGTCGCCACCCGTTGTATCGGTTGTCCATTGCTCAGGCTGAGCTTGCCAACCAAGATGACTGCATCGTTGGCGGTCAAGCCTTCGAGCACCTCGACGTTCTTGTCGTCTTTGAAGCCGATCTTGATCGGATGCTTGGCAGCCTTATCGCCATCGGCGACATAGGCAAACGCATTCGCTTTCTCGATTACCAACGCCTCAGTTGGCATCACGGCCGCGCGCTCCTTGCGTTCGATGCCCAGCTTCGCCGTGACCAGCATGCCGGGGCGCAGCGCGAGCTTGGGATTCTCCAGACTCACTTCCGCGAGCATGGTTCTGCTCACCGCATCCAGTGCATAGGTGAAGCGGGCGACTTTGCCTTCGAACAGCATGCCGGGCAGATTTTCCGTCACCACCGATACGGGTTGGCCCACACTGACGCGGCTCGCCTCCAACTCCGGCACGGCGATCTGCAGGCGCACCTTGGCAAAATCCATCAATGTGAGGATGGCAGTGCCGGCTTGGATCAGTGCACCGGAATCGACAAATCGCTGTGTGATGACGCCAGGGAAAGGCGCTGCGATGGTCGCATACCGCAGCATCGTCTCGCTCTGCTGCAGGCTGGCGCGCGCAACTTCGAAACGCCCGCGCGCTTGATCGACCATTTGTGGCACGACGAGGTCTGGCGCCTTCTTCAGCGATTCCTCCATACGTGCGTAGTCCGCTTGGGCTGCCTTCAGTTCGGCTTCTTGCTTGGCACGCGCCGCCATGAGTTCGGGCATTTCGACACGTGCCAATTCGGTACCGGCTTTCACGCTGTCTCCCCGGTCCACCGCAATGTTCTGCAAATAGCCAGATACTTTGGCGTACAACGTCACTTGCCGGTCCGCCAACACCTGTGCTGGCAATGTAATGGAGCGCGTGATCGGCGCGCTTGCAAGCTGGGTAGTGTGCACTTCGGTGGGTGCTATTACGGCGGGCGGCGCAATCTCGCCCGACGTGTGATCGCATCCGGTCAACCCGATGCCAAGCGCAATGAACCCGCCGATGCTCGCAAACGACCGTCTTGCCCGAGCAAGCCTCGACATAGTGCAGTCCTCAATGCGGAACATGATCGGGATCCATCGATACGGAGCGGGCTGGGCCGCGCCCGGCGACGAGTGCGTAGATCGCCGGCAGCACCAGCAGCGTGGCGAAGGTCACCGCGGCCAGGCCGCCCACGACAGCGCGCCCCAACGGCGCGGTCTGCTGACCGGATTCGCCGAGCCCCAGTGCCATCGGCAGCATCCCGGCCATCATGGCGAAGCTCGTCATCAGAATCGGCCGCAAACGGCTGCGGCCCGCTTCGACTGCGGCGGCCGTGGCATCGGCGCCTTGCAGGCGTCCACGCTCGGCGAAGGTGACGAGCAAGATGGCGTTCGCCACGGCGACGCCCACGGCCATGATCGCGCCCATGAACGATTGGATATTCAAGGTCGTGCCGGTCAACCATAGCGTGAGTGCTACACCGGCGATGACGGCCGGCAGCATCGCGACAACGGCGGTGGCCAGTCTGAGTGATTGAAAGTTCGCCACCAGCAACAAGAAGATCGCCAGCATCGCGATCAGTAATCCAGAGCGCAGTCCGCCCAAAGTATCGTTCATGGGCACGACTTGGCCGCGTAGCGCCACGCTCACCTTGGCGGGTGGGGCGCCCAGAGCCGCCACCGCCTGACTCACTTCTTTTGCAGCGCTACCCAGATCGACGCCGCTGGCGAGATTGGCCGTCACACTGATCATGCGCATGCTGTTGTAGCGCGCGTACTCACCGATGGCGCTGCCCTCGCTGACCTTCCCAAGATTGCGCAGCAAGACATTCTGTCCATTGCGGTCGGGCACGGCGATATTGCGCAGCTCCTCCGCCGAGTTCATCAACACTTTGGGAACCTGGACTTGGATCTGATACGCCACGCCGCTGTTGGCGTCGGCCCAGTAGTTGGGCACGACGAAGCGGCTGGAGGAGGTTGACGTCACCAGCGAACGCGACACGTCCGTCATGCGCACCGCCAGAATGCCGGCACGTTCGCGATCCACATTCACATCCACCGTGGGATAGTCGAGCGTTTGCCCGAACTGCACATCGCGCAACTGCGGCAACTGCTCCAGGCTCGCTTTGATCTTTTCGGCAAAGGCCCGATCGTCGGCGAGATTGGTGCCGTTCACCGCGACCTCAATCGGCGTGGGCGATCCCATGCTCATCACGCGGCTGACAATGTCCGCAGGTTCGAAGGAAAAGCTCACGTTGGACAACTCTTGCGAAAAGCGTGCGCGCAAACGTTGCTTGAGCGGCTCCATGCGCAAGCCGCTGTTGGATTTGAATTGCACTTGCAGCACGCCTTCATGCGAGCCGCCGTTCCATTGATAGACCAGGTTGATGGGATAGTTGGGTGCGTGCACGCCGACCAGTCCCAAGCTGACTTCCAGTTTGTCCGTGCCGCCGGCCTCTGCCTTGATGATGTCCAGCACTTGCAGTGCGATTTTCTCCGTGCCTTCCACCTGTGTGCCGGGCGGTGTGCGTAAACGCAATTGCAACTGCCCGGCGTCCACTTGCGGAAAAATTTCGGTGCCCAGCTGACGGCCGGCCATCACGATCAGGAGCGTGGTGACGATCAGGTATGCGGCCCCGACCGCTGCACGCCGCGACACCAACACAGTTGCCAGCCTCGCATAGCGCGTGGCAAAGCGGATAAATGCACCGTCGGTTGGCCCGGCTACGCTCACTTGTGCCTGGCTCGAACCCAACCAGAACGACAGGATCGGAACCAGGGTGTTGGAGAGCACGTACGAGCCGATCATGGCAAAGCCAACCGCCAGCGCCAGGGGCATGAACAAGGCTTTGGCGACACCAGTCATGAAGAAAGAGGGCATGAACACTGCCAGTACGCACAACATGGCAATCATGAGCGGCAGTGACACTTCGCCACCGGCATCGATGATGGCGCGACCCAATGGCTTGCCGAGCGCGCGATGCGTATGGGTGTTCTCCACCACGACAGTGGACATGTCGACCAAAATGCCAATCGCCAATGCCAGTCCGCCCAGCGTCATGATGTTGATGGTCTGTCCCGTGACGGACAGCGCCAGCACCGCACCCAGCAAGGCGACCGGAATGTTCACCACGACAATCAAGGCGCTGCGCCAATCTCGCAGGAACAACAACACCATCATGCCGGTGAGCAGTGCGCCGAGTGCGCCTTCGATCAGCAAGCCGGAAATCGCACGTGTGACGTATTGCGACTGATCGAATTCGTAAGTGACTTTGATGTCGTTGGGAACAGCATCCTGAAACCTGGCGAGATTGTTTTTCACCAGGCTGACGACGGTCAGCGTGGAGGCATCCGCGCGCTTGGTCACCGGGATGTACACTGTGCGCCGTCCATTGACGAGCGCATAACTGGTGACGATATCCGAGCCGTCGGTCACGGTGGCCACATCGCGCACATAGACCGGCGGATACATGCCGGTGCGTACGGGCACGGTTTCCAGGTCCTTGATGTTCTTGACGGTCGAATTCAGCGGCACCATCGGATATTTGTCCGCGATGGGCACGTTACCCGACGGAGTGATGGTGTTGGCGTTAGTCAGTGCGGTGACCAGCTCGTCCGGCGACATGTTGTAGGCGCGCAGTCGCTCGGGATTGGCATTGATCAGGATCGTGCGAGCGCTGCCACCAAATGGCGGCGGTGCGGATACGCCAGGCAATGTGGCGAACAACGGACGCACCATGTTGAGTGCGGCATCTTGCAGTTCACCCACGCTGCGCGAATCGCTGGTGAACACCAGGTTGCCCACCGGCACGCTGCCGGCATCGAAGCGGGTGACGAATGGCGGCACTGTGCCTGGGGGCATAAAGGCGCGGGCGCGATTCACATAGGACACCGTCTCGGCCATCGCCTGGGACATGTCCGTGCCCGGGTAGAACTGCAATTTGATGAGGGCGTTGCCCTGAATGGACTTGGACTCGACGTGTTCGATGCCGGTGATATAGAGGAAGTGATATTCGTAGTAGTAGGTGAGGTAACCCTCCATCTGCGCCGGGTCCATGCCTCCATAGGGTTGGGCGACGTAAATCGTCGGGGTATTCAGGCCCGGAAAAATGTCGCGCCCGGTACCGCGAATTGCAAACCCAGCAGCGATCAGTACGCCCAAGATGGCGACCAGAATAGTCACCGGACGTCGCAAAGCGAGTTGCACGAAACTCAACCGTGACCTCTGCTCAATTGAGAAATTCGAGCATCTACTGCAGATGACAGTTGTATGACGGTGTTTTCGGTCATCCCCCTGCCATCGGGCTGCTAATCGGCACCCGACGACAACCGCTTCTCGAAGGCAAGAGGTAGGTCCGACTCAAGAGAGTAGGGGGTCTAGCCTTGGTCTAGCCTGGCGCTGGCCGACTAGCTGGTCGCGGTTGCCGGGCAACATCGGCTTCCACCCCATCTACCCTCTGAGCCCGCACATCCCCAACGACAACTTGCAAAAGTGTCGCGGGAGCGATGGGTTGTTCGAGCAGGTCAAGCCCATCACGCTGGTGTCCAGCTTGAAATGTCTGAGGTTCCATTTCTGGGACGAGCAAGGCAGGCAGCGGGTCGGGCATGCCTACATGCGTCAACGACTCAAGACGCAGTCAGGACGGGAAGCAGACGGTCGCACTCCCGCTTGACCACGGCATAGCACTCGCAGGTACGCGCTTCCAGCCCGGGCCGATCGAGTACGGTGATGTGACCGCGGCTGTACTGGATCAAACCGGCCTGTTGCAGGTTTCCGGCAGCTTCGGTTACTCCCTCGCGACGTACACCGAGCATGTTGGCGATCAATTCCTGCGTCATGACCAATTCGTTGCTTGGCAGGCGGTCGAGACTCAGCAGCAGCCATCGACACAGTTGCTGGTCTAGCGAATGATGCCGATTGCAAACGGCGGTCTGCGCCATTTGCGTCAGCAACGCTTGCGTGTAGCGCAGCAACAGGTGCTGCATGGCTCCACCTCGGTTGAACTCTTCTTTGAGTATTTGGCCCGGTAGTCGATAGGCGTGCCCGGCGCTTTGCACCACAGCCCGGCTTGGCGTGGTCTCACCGCCCATGAAGAGTGAAACGCCGATCACGCCTTCGTTGCCCACGACGGCAATCTCGGCCGATGCTCCGTCCGCCATGACGTACAGCAACGATACGATCGAATTCGTGGGGAAGTAGAGATATCGCAACCCGACGCCAGGCTCATACAGCGCCTTACCCAACTGCAGAGGGACCAGTGTCAGATGCAACTGCAGGCGTTCGAAATCCGCCTCCGGTAAGGCGGCCAACAGATGGTTTTGCCGGGGGGCATGAGTTGCAGCAGACATTGAGAGGTCTTCTGGCACGAGGCGAGTGTAGGGCATACACCATGCCAATATTCACTATCGTTCGCTACCGTACATCGCCGCAGACATTTCGCGCTTATGCTGGCCACATGCCTTCACCTAGCACAGCTTCAAAAAATCGGTTGATTGCCGCCTTGCCGGTCGCAGACCGCCGCAGCTTCCTCGCCCGTTGCGACCCAGTGGAGTTGTCTTTTGCCGAAATACTGGCGGAGGCGGGTGCTCCATGTCGCTACGTCTATTTTCCAATCAACAGCTTCATCTCCCTGGTGGCTGCTACGGACGATCGCACGCGATTGGAAGTTGGCATCGTCGGTGACGAGGGCATGCTCGGGACTTCACTGATTCTTGGTGTGAGCGTCTCACCTCTGCATGCGGTGGTGCAGGGTGCCGGGCCGGCGTGGCGAATGAGCGCGGCGAGCTTCCGCAAGGAACTCAAGCATAGCGAGATGTTGCGGCAGGGCATGCAGCGATATGTCTACGTGCTGATGAGCCAGCTTGCGCAAACGGCTATCTGCACACGTTACCACGTGGTACCGGCGCGCCTTGCGCGCTGGCTTCTCATGACGCGAGATCGCGCGCACTCCAACCAGTTCTGTCTCACGCATGAGTTCCTCGCCTATATGCTGGGTGTGCGGCGCGTTGGAATCACGACCGCGACAAAATCGTTGGAGACGCGCCGCGTGATCGAATACAGCCGCGGCAGGATCACCATCCTCGAC
>JAIBJL010000611.1 GCA_020029545.1 Gammaproteobacteria bacterium | reverse complement strand
GACCGCTCCCTCGGTGCCGAAGCCGCTTACGCTTATTGCTGGCCGATTGAAATCAGCCGCCGCTGCGGCCCCGGCGATGAGGACCGTCGGGACGACAGCCGATGCGCTCGTCCAAAGCCACTGCGCCTGCTTTGGCATCAGGGCTCGTGCGATCGCAGCAATCATGAGGTGGAGTCGGTGAGTTCGATTCATCTCTGCAAGCTCCGCGTGGCTGTATGCACGCGTCGCCGACACTATCCGATAGTCGCAATCTCACCGATGTGCAGCAGGTCTCAGGCTGCGGCAACCTCGGAATTGCCTGGGAACACCCCGTAATACTTGGGCTTATCGGTCGCTGGACTCGCAAGCCGCGCTAACTCTCGTCTCGATCCGTTCCTTGGCGAGAAACATCCACTCAAGCAATGTTTGTGTTTTGAGGACGAGCATTCCGTTGAGGAGGAATGCAGTTATCGCCCGCGTTGCAGATAAGCGCTTTACGAGAGTCCCAATACGCGAGGCTGTCGAGTTGCCTCGTCGAAGCGTTCCGCACGGTCGATCGCTTTCGCCAATGCTGCGTGCAGCTGATCGTCTTGACCTGCGTTGAGGTAACGCTTGGCCGCGAAGACGACATCTTGAAGTGATTGCACTTGTTGCCGCATCGACAGCAGCGTCGCGGCGATGTCTTTCGGATCATGGCGCGTGTTCACGGCAACTCGGGCCGCGGCGATTGCGGGCGCAACGCGTTCCTCAGCAAGCGGATATTGTCTCAGCCGATCGTTATCCGCCGTCGCCACTTCTGGCTGCGGATCGAGACAACACCGCATGAGATCCGTTGTCGTAACGATGCCGACCAGTTCGGCATCGAAATTGACGACGGGAAGAGAGTGAATGCCGTTGACCGCCATCAACTCCGCCGCCCGCTGCAGCGTTTCACGCTCCGGGACGCTGATCGCCGGCGTGCGCATGATCATGTCGACGGTCGATCGAGCTGCGTGCGAGCTCAATTTGAATCTCGCCGTATCGCACGAGCTCAGCACGCCGACCACGCGACGCCCCACGACCACGGGCAGATGATGGATAGAATGCGTCGTGAAGATGCGTAGAGCATCGTCAATAGTCTCACGCGGGTCGATCGTGAGAACGGGTTGGGACATGTATCGACTGACTGGGTCGTTGGCACGCATGGCATCTCTTTCCAGACTTCGGTAGCCGAATTCTCAAGGATGCGAGCTGCGGTCCGCGCTAAGGGCTGGCCGCAAGTGTGCGGCACGTTTCAGTCGAACGCGGGATTCTGCGTAATCGTCACGGAATCTTACCTAGTATGAAACGACCCATCGGACTCTGACGTGCATGGACGCACGAATGTTGCGGAGCACAGGAAGCGCTGGAACGGCCATGTGCCTGGGTGGCACTCGATGAGATACGTTTCATTTTTCGGGGTCGGCTGGCTGCGTTCCCGACACAGCAGTGAATCAGCCGGCCAGCCATTTTTATGATCAGCGCCAGGCATACCTACCACGAAAGGCGATCCGGCTGTTTCGCTCGGTGTGTACATGCGCGTGTCGAACATCTACGCAGTCATGTATTCTTCATCGAACCGACGGGACTCGTGCTTCTCCAGCCTTCGACATCAATCCCAATCCACACAAAGGCCACCTGAGCCTAGCGATCGACGAAGCAGACACCTCACTCAACCTCGACGTGGCACGTGTCGCGGGACCAATGTGTGGCGTCAAAAGAAGCTCGTTGTTGAGATCATCCGGGAAATGGTTCGATGGTGTCCCGCCACCACATGTCGCACATTGCCTGCGCTTGTTTGCAGTGTCGCCCACGTGTTGTACAGTCCCGCACCCGTCTTATGGATGAGATTTGTTTGACATGAACCTGAATCATGTGTGCGCCGGTGTCTGGATGGAGATTTCAGGACATGACGGTTCCAAGTGCAATGTAACCTGACTTACCTATGCATCAGAGATCCATGTCGAGTGCCGCCTATCGGCAACTCAAGGTCAAAAAAATTGCGCCAAGCATGCACAGAGGCGCGGCCGATGTCCCGGCGGAGGGGGTATTCGATCAGTCTCCCCCGCTGCGGGCGAGGATGCATGCGTTGGGGTTGCGTGCCGTGTCGACGCGCTGGCGAGGTCGGAAGTGCCGATACACCTTCGTGTGTACGGCCGGTCATCGGTTTGTGGCCCACACGTGGTCTGTCATGCAGCGCATCGAGCCCTGCCCCCAGTGTTGCGATGAGGCGTGGTTGCGGCGGGTGCAGGCGTCAGCCGCTGCCATCGGTGCACAATGCCTCGATCCCGCGTGGAAGGGCCGCCAGGCGAGATATCGATTCCGCTGCGGCGCTGGCCATCAATGGACGCAAGGTCTGAAAGAGATCAAGGTGTCGTGCCCGGACTGCACGAGCGAGGCACGTCGACGCCGACTGCTGGTCCAGGAGGGACTGCAGCGGCTACAGAAGCTGGCCGCCGATCACGGCGGTGTGTGCTTGAGCACGGAGTATGGCGGGGGCCGCTTGCGTTATCGGTTTCGCTGCGCAGAGGGTCATGAGTGGGACACAGCCGGCGACTCGGTAGTGCGCGGTACTTGGTGCCGGCGTTGCAGCTTCGCTGAGGCGAGAGTCCGAGGTCGCACGAGGGACGGGCTGCAACGGCTGCAGCAGGCCGCGAAGAAACGCGGCGGGGTGTGCCTCAGCCCGCGCTATGAGGGCACGGCGCAGCGTTACGCGGTTCGGTGTGCCCAAGGCCACGAATGGCAAGCGTTCGGAGCCTCCATTCTGAAGGGCGCATGGTGCCAGAAGTGCGCGTTTGAAAAGCGGCGTTTGACGATTGAAGAAGCGCGTCAGGTCGCCCGTGAGCGCGGCGGCCAGTGTCTGTCTGATATCTATCGAAGTTGGGACACGAAGATGTCGTGGGTGTGCCATCAGGGCCATCATTGGCACACGACGTTTGGGCTGATTCGCCAGGGTCACTGGTGTCCAGAGTGTGCGCATGAAGCGAAAATCACGCGTGCGGATTCGCGGGCGCGACTTCGCTATCGAGCGTCACAGGAAGGTCGCTGAGAATGGAACTCAGCGTGGCCGCGTAACTGTCGGCGTTTTGAAACACCTCGCGCCCTTGTTTAGCATTGTGCTCTACGGGCAAACTCGTGGCCACACTGAACGGATCGTCGAGGACACGGGCCTGGTTGTCCGCACCGCCCGTCGTCGATCAGCTCGTTTGCAAAGAGCAATGACACTGCAACCGAGCGTTGCGATCATCGCGGAAGCATCAGCTGCGATCAATCGAAGCATCGTGGACAGACGAATGCGCAGCTTGCGTGGACGCGATCTGCTGGATTGGGAAACAAAAACGGCAAGGGAGCAGAAGGGAATATGGCCGCGGATAGGAAGATTGGCGTCACGACGCCGCTGGGATCGGACACCCTCATCATCCGGACCGCCAAGATCACCGAGGAGTTGGGCAAACCGTTCACGATGAGCGTGAGCCTGATCAGCACGGATGAGAATCTGGATCTCGACAGTGTGCTGGGCAAAGATATTTGCGTGTCGGTGGGTTTAGAGGATGGCGGGGATCGTTACTTCCACGCGCTGATCACCGGTTTCTCGCAAGACGTGGGCGAAGGAAACTATGCGAGCTACCAGATCGAGGCGACGGCGTGGATCTCGCTCCTCGACTACACAGCCGACTGTCGCATCTATCAGACCAAGACCGCACCGCAGATCATCCAGGAGATCTTCCGCGAGCATGGCTTCACGGACTTCAAGAACTCGCTGACCCAGAACTACCGCACACGCGAGTACTGCGTGCAGTACCGCGAGACGGACCTGGCGTTCGTGCAGCGCTTGATGGAAGAAGAAGGCATTTACTACTACTTCACGCACACCGAGAAAAGCCACACGCTGGTGCTGGCGGATTCGGTGAGTGCCCACCAGTGTGCGGCGGGGTACGAGACGATCGAGTACTTTCCGCCCTCGAAGAACGAATCGCGGGAGGCCGATCACATCAATTATTGGTCGGTGTCGCGCAGCGTACAGACGGGCAAGTACGTGGTGACGGATTACGACTAAATCGGACTACGAAGTGTTCGATTACCCGGGGCGCTATTCGACGTTCAACGACGGGGATCATATCGCGCGCACGCGGCTGGAAGGATTGCAGTCCCAGCACGAGGGCATGACGGCAAAGAGCAATGCACGCCAGCAAGGGGTGGGCGTGTTATTCACGCTGAAAGGGTATCCGCGTAAGGATCAGAACAAGCAGTATCTGGTCACGAAAGCCGCGCACAAGATTGATGCGGGGAATTACGAGTCGGGCACGCAGGCCGAAGAAGACTACCTCTGTGAGTTCAGCGTGGTGGATGCGAAGGAGCCGTTTCGCCTGCCCCTGCTCAAGCCCAATCACACGGTGCGCGGTCCACAGACCGCGACCGTTGTCGGCCCCGCAGGCGAGGAGATCCACACCGACAAGTACGGTCGGGTGAAGGTGCAGTTTCATTGGGATCGCTACGGCAAGAAGGACGAGAACAGCTCCTGCTGGGTACGCGTG
>JAIBJL010000309.1 GCA_020029545.1 Gammaproteobacteria bacterium | reverse complement strand
CATCCGCTAAATGGCTGTATTGCCGCTTCTTTTCCTGCCGTCGCCCGTTGCCCGTCGCCCGTTATCCGCGCGGGCCGCAGCTTGCTTCTGCGGCCCGCGCTACGTACACTTCACGCCCTTTTCAGCCAGGGCCTGTCCTGGCTCCCTCAAGATCCAGGTAAATCATGTACGCCGTCATCGCCACTGGTGGAAAGCAGTATCGCGTCAGCGAAGGCTCCGTTGTTCGTATCGAAAAGCTCGTTGCCGATGAGGGTGCGAACGTTGAATTCGACCAGGTTTTGCTGGTGGGCAGCGGCGACAGCGTCAAGCTCGGTGCGCCGTTCCTGAGTGGCGGCAAGGTGACGGGTACGGTGCAGAAGCACGGGCAGGGCGACAAGGTGACCATCGTCAAATTCCGTCGCCGCAAGCACTATCTGCGTCAGGGGACGCACCGTCAGAAGTACACCGAAGTGAAGGTCACGAGCATCGTCGGAGGCTGATGTGTAGGTCGGCCGATCGGTGTTCCCGACACAGATCGCGACTTCCCACATCCCTGTAGGTCGGATTTCAACCCGACGTCGGAATAAATTCCGACCTACAGTTAGCGGTTCCGGCCCCTATTTAACGAGAGATTCAAGACATGGCACATAAAAAGGCAGGCGGCAGTACTCGTAACGGCCGCGATTCAGAGTCGAAGCGCCTCGGACTCAAGAAGTTCGGGGGCGAGGCCGTCATTGCCGGCAACATCATCATTCGCCAGCGCGGTACTCAGTACCATGCGGGCGACAATGTGGGCACCGGCACCGACTACACCTTGTTCGCGAAGGCGGCGGGTCGCGTCCTGTTTCGCAAGAAGGGCATCGAGCAGCGGACTTACGTCAGCGTAGTGACGGAGTAACCTTATCTTAGGTTAGCTCGCCTGCAAGGATCACCGACGCGTGGGCGTCGGCAAGAGCCCCGGCTGCAGTCCGGGGTTTTTTTTTGGTGCGGCCCGGGAGTGTTCTATACACGGCTCGCCATTCCCCACATTCTTGTGGTCAGCCGGGTTTTTTTGCCTGCGGTCGCGGCGGGTTCGAGTCAGGACAGCAGCATGCGTTTCGTCGATGAAGCGGTAGTCAAAGTCAGCGCCGGTCATGGTGGGCGCGGCGCCGTGAGCTTTCGTCGCGAAAAGTTCATTCCCTTCGGCGGTCCCGATGGCGGTGATGGCGGCAAGGGGGCCGACATCTGGCTGGTCGCCGTTCAAGGCATCAACACGCTCGCCGACTTTCGCTACAACCGGACTTTCAAGGGGCAGAACGGTACGCCCGGTGCGGGTGCGAATTGCACGGGTGCTGCGGGGGTGGATCTCGAAGTGTCAGTGCCCATCGGTACGACGGTCGTCGATGTCGATACGCAGGAAGAACTCGGCGATCTCACGTATGCGGGACAGCGGTTGCTGGTCGCAAAAGGCGGCAAGGGCGGCTGGGGCAATCTGCGGTTCAAGAGCAGCACAAAGCGCACGCCTCGCAAGGCCATGCCGGGCCTCGAAGGTGAGAAGCGCGAGTTAAAGCTGGAGATGAAGGTCATTGCCGATGTCGGTCTGCTGGGGCTGCCGAATGCCGGCAAATCCACGCTGATTCGCGCTGTGTCGGCGGCCAAGCCCAAGGTGGCGGATTACCCTTTTACGACGCTGCACCCGAATTTGGGCGTGGTGTCAGTGGGCGAGGGCCGCAGTTTCGTGATGGCGGATATTCCAGGATTGATCGAAGGCGCGGCGGACGGCGCGGGTCTCGGCATCACATTCCTCAAGCACCTGCAGCGCACCCGCATCCTGCTGCACCTGATCGATATCGCACCGCCCGATCCTGAAGCCGACCCGGTCGTGGATGCCCGCGCGATCGTGAAAGAATTGAAGAAGTTCAGCCCGCAACTGGCGACCAAGGAACGTTGGCTGATCCTGAACAAGCTGGATGCTTTGCCTGAGGACGAGGGTGAGAAGCTCTGCAAGGACATTGTGAAGCGGCTGCGCTGGAAGGGGCCGGTGTACCGGATTTCGGGCCTTGCGCGCATGGGCACGGAGAAGCTTACGCAGGCGATTATGACGCGCCTCGAAGAGATCGCGCCGGTGCCGGAACTTGAAGAAGATGTGCGCGCGGAAGTGGGGTCGGTGTCGCAGGATTCTCTTTTGTAGGTCGGAATTTATTCCGACTTCAGCAGAGGGGTTGTCGCGAAAAGGCTTAGGGAAGTGCCATCGGGTTTACGCCGAGCATTCGGAAGTCGGACTAAAGTCCGATCTACCGGGACGTAGGAAATGACGGGCTGTATCGGGAACACGGCCGGCCAGCAAGCAGAAGCGAAAAAGCCGGGTTCTACCCGGCTTTTTCATGTCCGACGAGCCATCTCGTCGGTATCGGTTCGTCAGTATCGGCTGGTCAGTGCCAGCCCGACTCAGGCGGAGGCGCCGATCGCCTTCACGCGTGCGTTCAGGTGGCTCTTATGCCGCGATGCCTTGTTGCGATGGATCAGGCCCTTGTTCACGGCCGAGTCGATGATCGGGCCGGCAGCCTTCAGCGTGGCAGCCGCTTCGTCCTTATTGCCCGCCGCGACGGCATTGACGACTTCCTTGATCGCAGAGCGCAGCTTGGAGCGTGCGGCCATGTTGTGGGCACGGCGCTTGATGGTCTGACGAGCGCGCTTTTCTGCTGACTTGATATTGGCCACGAAGTAGTACCTTGAGAAACCTGTTTGCGAAATTCACCCGAGCCGCGTCGATCGGCGGGCATTGGGTGATCTGGAGTTCGGGTCGCCCTATCCGGCCGAATAGCCCGGCCGAATACACAACGGCCCCTCCAAAAAAGAGCCGCGAATTCTGCCGGTTGAGCGGCGGCAAGGCAAGCGGTTTCGCCTTGTCCACGGCGCGGCGGTGGGTCGCAGGCTGTAGACTGTCGGCCGGAAGCGGCCTGCCGCGCGGAATCCCACTGGATTACTCTTGCTACAGCCTACAGCCTACAGCCCACAGCCTACAAAGCGGCTCGCGTCCCTCCGCGCCCCATGAGTCGCGGGTTTTTTCGCAGTACCGCTATCGTCGGAATCACTACGCTGCTATCCCGGATTACCGGGTTGCTGCGCGATATGGCCCAGCTCGCGTTCTTTCCCGCGGCGACGCTCGAAGTGTTCGTGCTGGCCAACCAGATTCCGAACCTGCTGCGCCGCCTGTTTGCCGAGGGTGCCTTTTCGCAGGCCTTTGTGCCGGTGATTGCCGAATACCGGGCAAAACGCTCGCAGGCAGAAGTGCGCGGGCTGGTCGATGCGGTTGCCGGCACCTTGGGCGTATTCCTTGCCGCTGCGTCTTTACTGGGCGTGCTCGCGGCACCGCTGATCGTGTTGCTGTTCGCCCCGGGTTTTCGCGCCAAGGAGGGCGGGCAGTTCGACCTGGCCATCGATCTGTTGCGCTGGACATTCCCGTATCTGGTATTCGTTTCGCTGACGGCGCTGGCCGGCGGCGTACTCAACAGTTATCAAAAATTCGGTCTGCCGGCGTTCAGTTCGGTCGTTCTGAATGTGGTCATGGTGATATTTGCGGCGGTGCTGTCGCCGTATTTCGAACGACCGATCATGGCGTTGGCGGTGGGTGTGTTCGTCGGTGGGGTGCTGCAGGTGCTGCTGCTGGTGCCTCCGCTGCTGAGCATGGGCTTGTTACGCTGGCCGAAGTGGCATCTGCAGCATGAGGGCGTGCGGCGCGTCCTGCGCTTGATGGGGCCGGCGATCGTTGGCTCGTCGATGGGGCAACTGAGCATCATGGTGAGCACCGGAATCGCCTCCTTGCTCGCCGACGGCAGCATGACTTGGTTGTACGCGGCGGACCGGTTGGTCGAGTTTCCACTGGGGGTATTCAGCATCGCGCTGGCCACCGTGATTCTGCCGAGTCTATCGGGCCATCATGCGCGCTCGGCGCCGGAGGAATTCTCCGCGACGCTGTCATGGGCGATCCGGCTGGTGTGTCTGATCGTGATCCCAGCGTCCGTCGCCCTGTTTACGCTGTCCGGACCACTCACCGTGGCCATTTATCATCGTCGCGAATTCACTGCCCTCGATGTCGAAATGACACGCGGGGCGCTGATGGCATTCTCGTTTGCGTTGCTGGGCTGGAGCCTGATCAAGGTGCTGGCGCCCGGTTACTACGCGCGCCAGGACACGCGGGGGCCGGTGAAGGTTGCAATGCGAGCGCTCGGCCTCACCATGATCCTGAATCTCATCGTGATGGTCACGCTGTGGCTCACTGGTCGGCTCGAAATGCAGGGCATGCACGCGCTGCTCGCACTGACCAACGGGATCGGTGCACTGGGCAACGCTGCCTGGCTGTATCGCGGACTGGTCCGCGGCGGCATTCTGCAGCGTGATGCCGAGGGTGCAGCGCTGATCGGTCGCATCTTCGTGGCAAGCGTGGCCATGGCCGGCGTGCTGTGGTGGTTCAGCGGCGATCTGGCGGCGTGGCTGCACGCGACTACGTCGCATCGAGTGGGGTGGCTGACAGCGCTGGTCGTGGGCGGCGGCGCCACGTATTTCGCTTGCCTGTGGCTGATGGGTGCTCGCGCCTCACAGTTCCGGCTGCGGCCGCCAGCGATTGCGTAGGGCTGAGCGCACGACGGACATTCCTGCGGTTGCCCGCTGCGGCTCACCTATAATGCATCGTTGACTGACGTGAGGAGTGCCAGGAGTTGGAGCTGGTTCGGGGCCTGTACAACGTTCGAGCCCGTCATCGCGGCTGCGTGCTGACGATCGGCGCGTTCGATGGGATGCATCTGGGACATCAGGAGATGTTGCGGGTGCTGCGCGAGCGCGCACGCGAACAGGGGTTGCCGGCCGTGGTACTGTCGTTCGAACCCACGCCGCGGGAGTTTTTTGCGCGCGGCACACCACCCGCACGCCTGTCGCGCTTCCGCGAGAAGGTGGCGGCGCTGAGCAGCAATGGCATCGATCGTTTCGTCTGTCTGCGTTTTAACGACACCATGCGCACGATGACGCGGGCGAGGTTCGTGGACGAGGTACTGGTGAGCGCGCTCGGTACGCGGCATATCGTGGTCGGTCACGATTTCCGTTTCGCTCGCGACAACGATGGCAGCGTTGCCACGTTGCAAAACTATGGCCCGAAGAACGGCTTCGGTGTCACCGAAGTGCCGAAATATGAAATCGATGGCGAACGCGTCAGCAGCTCGCTGATTCGCATCGCCTTGGCGAATGGTGATCTGCGACGTGCGCGCAAGTTTCTCGGTCGTCCGTATCGCATGACCGGCAAAGTCATTCACGGTGCCAAGCTCGGGCGGACACTGGGATTTCCCACGGCGAACCTGCGGCTGCATCGGCGTACGACGCCGGTTGCAGGCGTGTTTGCGGTGCGCGTGTCGGGGGATGGACTGGATCGCGCGCCGGGCGTCGCCAGTCTCGGTACCCGGCCGGCCGTCAACGGCACGGAGTTGCTGCTGGAGGCGCATATCTTCGATTTTTCCGCCGATCTGTACCGCCAGTATCTGCATGTCGACTTCATCGAGCGCCTGCGCGACGAACAGTGGTTTCCGAGTGTCGACGATCTGGTTGCACAGATGCACAACGACGCGTGCCGCGCGCGCGAGATTCTGGCGCACCACTGACACATGCCTTGCGATGATTTCCGCTCTGGTAACCGCGGCCACTTGGGCCGCGCAATGGGATTGATGCACTGATGGTTGATTACAAAAGCACGGTCAATCTGCCGCAAACCGACTTTCCGATGAAAGGCGATCTGGCGCGTCGCGAGCCGGAAATGCTGAAATGGTGGGCTGAGGAAAACATTTACGGCAAGTTGCGGAAGATTGCGCGCGGTCGGCCGACATTCATTCTCACGGACGGACCGCCGTACGCGAACGGCGCGATTCATCTCGGTCACGCCATCAACAAGGTGTTGAAGGACATCGTCGTCAAGTCGCGCACGCTCGATGGCTACGATGCACCGTATGTACCGGGCTGGGATTGTCACGGTCTGCCGATCGAACATCAGATCGAGAAGACGCGTGGCAAGGAGATCAAGAAACTCGAACCGCGAGCGTTTCGCCAGGCCTGTCGCGACTACGCCATGGAGCAGGTCGACGTGCAGCGCGAGGATTTCAAGCGACTGGGCGTGATGGGAGATTGGGATCGTCCGTACCTCACCATGCTGCCGCAGTTCGAAGCC
>JAIBJL010000308.1 GCA_020029545.1 Gammaproteobacteria bacterium | reverse complement strand
TGTACAGACGGCGATTGCCGCGGCCTCACGACAGTTGCCGCCGGACATGCCGACACCGCCATCGATGCGCAAGGTCAATCCGGCGGACGCGTCGATCATACTGCTGTCGCTGTCATCGCAAACGCTGCCCATGTCCGCGCTCGACAGCTACGCAGAGAATCTGCTGTCGCAGCGCATCGCCACGCTACCGGGCGTCGCGCAGGTGCAGATCTTCGGACCGCAGAAGTATGCCGTGCGTGTGCAGCTCAATCCGGATCAGCTGGTCGCGCGTGGCCTAGGCGTCGACGAAGTGACGCAGGCGATCCAATCCGGCAACGTCAACCTGCCAACCGGTACGCTCAATGGTCAGCAGCGCGCCTACATGGTCGAAGCGACCGGTCAGCTACAGAACGCGGCCGGCTATCGGAAGCTGACCGTTGCCTATCGCAACGGCGCGCCCGTTCACCTGGGTGAGCTCGGCAATGTCATCGATTCGGTCGAGAACAACAAGACGGCGGCCTGGGTCGGCAAGGCGCTGACGCGCGGTATCGTGCTGTCGATCCAACGACAGCCCGGTGCGAATACCGTGAAAGTGGTCGACTCGATCAAGAGCATGCTGCCGACGCTGCGGAGTCAACTGCCCACGGGAGTCGCGCTCGATGTGGCCTACGATCGCTCCCAGACGATCCGTTCGTCGGTCAGCGACGTGAAATTCACGCTGCTGCTGTCGCTGGCACTGGTTGTGATGGTCATCTTTCTGTTCCTGCGCAATGCACGCGCCGCATTCATTCCCGCCATCGCGATTCCGCTCTCGTTCGCCGGCACCTTTGCGGTCATGTATGTGCTGGGCTTCAGCATCGACAATCTGTCGCTGATGGCGCTGACGCTGTCGGTCGGCTTCGTCGTCGACGATGCCATCGTCATGCTCGAGAACATCTCGCGCCACATGGAAGCAGGCATGTCGCCGCTGGCGGCCACTCTGCAGGGTTCGAAGGAGATCGGCTTCACGATTCTATCGATGACGATCTCGCTCGCGGCGGTTTTCATCCCCGTGCTGTTCATGAGTGGCATCGTCGGCCGGCTGTTCCACGAGTTCGCCATCACGATTGTGGCCGCCATTCTCGTGTCGGGCATCGTGTCGCTCTCGCTGACACCGGTGCTAAGCAGCAGGCTGCTGAAGCCGCATGCTGCTGTTCAGACGAATGACAAGCCGGGATTCTTCGACAAGGTGATTTCCTGGTATGAACGTTCGCTGCATCAGGTCATGGCGCACCGGACCCTCACGCTGATCGTGTTCGCCGCCAGCGTCGCGCTCACCGGACTCTTATATATCGTCGTGCCGAAAGGATTCATCTCCAACGACGACACCGGCATGCTGGTCGGCACGACCGAGGCGCGGCCCGACATCGCGTACGACGCCATGGCAACCAAGCAGCAGCAAGCCCTGCGGATCGTCGCTGCCAATCCGAATGTACAAACGGTCATCGGCATTGTCGGCGCCGGTGGGCCCAATGCCGCAGCGAATAGCGGCCGTATCCTGATCCCGCTCAAGCCACAGGGCGAGCGGCCGCTCGCACAACGAGTGCTCGAAGGCATGCGCAGCCGGCTGGGAGAAGTGCCGGGGCTGAACATCTTCATTCAGAACCAACCCGCGTTGCGCATCGGCGGCCGCGTCAGCAAGAGCGAGTACCAGTACTCGCTGCTCGACGCCGATATCAAGGAGCTGCTCGAATGGACACCGAAACTGGTCGCGCGGTTGCAAGCCTCCGATGTGCTGCAGGACGTGAGCACCGACCTGATACTCAACAACCCCAAGGTCCGCGTCCAGATCGACCGCGAACGCGCCTCCGCCCTCGGTGTGAACGCCAATGCCATCGAAGAAGCCCTGTTCACCGCCTACGGTGCACGACAGGTGTCGACGATCTTTGCCACCACCGATCAGTTCGCCGTCGTCGTCGAACTGCAACCGCAGTTCCAACGCGACCCCAATGCACTCGACCGCCTGCACGTCCGCAATGCCAGCGGCACACTGGTGCCACTGCGAGCCGTCGCCACCTTGCAGAACGTCACCGGCCCGTTGACGATCTCACACGCCGGGCAGTTGCCGTCGGCGACACTGACCTTCAACCTGCGGCCCGGCAAGTCCTTGAGCGACGCCGTCGCCGAAGTCGACCGTGCCAAGCTGGACCTCAAAGCTCCCGACACGCTGATCGGCAAATTCGAAGGCACCGCTCAGGCATTCCAATCCGCGCTCGGCGGCATGGGACTGTTGCTGCTGCTTGCGGTCGTGACGATCTATCTCGTCCTCGGTGTCTTATATGAAAGCGCCATCCATCCGCTGACGATCCTGTCCGGCCTGCCCAGCGCCGGGCTCGGCGCCCTGCTGACGCTGCTGCTTTTCGGGAAGGAGCTCGACCTCTACGCCTTCCTCGGTCTCATCCTGCTGATCGGCGTCGTCAAAAAGAACGCCATCATGATGATCGACTTCGCCCTGGAAGCGCAGCGTCATCAGCAGATCGATCCGACGACCGCCATCTTGCAGGCGTGCGTGTTGCGGTTTCGTCCGATCATGATGACGTCGTGCGCAGCGTTCTTTGGAACGCTGCCTATCGCGCTGGGTTGGGGAGCGAGTGGCGCGTCGAGGCAACCGCTGGGCTTGGCAGTGGTTGGTGGACTGGTGGTTTCACAGCTGCTGACGCTGTACATCACGCCGGTGGTGTATGTGGGGCTGGAGGGATTGTTGCGACGGTGGAAGCTCAAGACAGGACAGGGCAGTGAAGCGGGCTTGCTAGCGAACAGCTCCAGTGTCGCCTGATCCTTGAAGTACAGCTGAATCTCAGCTCGCGGGTCGGTCGAGTTGCTGTGGAAGCGATGCCAGCGCGCACCGGCTAGCAGCCTGTCCGCGCCCGCCCCTCTCATGAAGGGCGGGCGCGAGTCTCGGCTACATGGCCTGCGGCGTTACAGCTCCTTGCGCACCTGTCTGGCGGCTTCGGTCATGTTGATGAGTGCCTGCTCCACTTCCGGCCAGCCACGCGTTTTCAAACCGCAGTCCGGATTGACCCAAAGCTGCTCGGACGATAACACCTGCCGCGCTTTTCTCAGTAGCCCTGCCATTTCATCGACCGTCGGCACGCGCGGTGAATGAATGTCGTAGACGCCCGGCCCCATGGCGTTGGGGTATCGGAAGTCGACGAACGCACCCAACAACTCCATCTGCGAGCGCGAGGTTTCGATGGAAATCACATCCGCGTCCATCGCCGCAATCGCCGGCATGATGTCGTTGAACTCCGAGTAGCACATGTGGGTGTGGATCTGCGTCGCATCCGCCACGGTGCATGAGGCGATCCGGAAGTCTTCGACCGCGTTGTCCAGATACGCCTGCCAGTCGGCGCGGCGCAGGGGCAAGCCCTCCCGCAATGCAGCCTCGTCGATCTGAATCATGCGGATGCCGGCGCGATCGAGATCGGCCACCTCATCTCGAATCGCCAGGGCGATCTGTCGCGACGTCACCGAACGCGGCTGATCGTCACGCACGAACGACCACTGCAGAATCGTGATTGGCCCAGTGAGCATGCCCTTCATGACCTTGTCGGTAAGGCTTTGCGCGTAGGTCGCCCATTCGACGGTCATCGGCTTGGGCCGCGATACGTCACCGAAGATGATCGGCGGCTTCACGCAGCGCGAGCCGTAGGACTGCACCCAGCCATTGCTGGTAAACGCAAAGCCGTCCAGTTGCTCGCCGAAGTACTCCACCATGTCGTTGCGCTCGGCTTCTCCATGGACCAGCACATCCAGACCTACGCGATGCTGGTAGTCGACGACGGTACGGATTTCCTTCTGCATGGCCTGCTGGTAGCGAACTGTATCGATCTCGCCTCTCTTGAACGCCGCGCGCGCGTGACGAATCTCAGCCGTTTGCGGAAACGAGCCGATCGTCGTGGTCGGCAGCGGCGGCAGATTGAAGCGCTCCGACTGCAGCTTGCGCCGCTCGTCGTAGGCGCTGTGGCGCTGTTTCATCTCGGCGGTGATGCTCGACAGTCGACGCTTCACTTCCTGATTGTGAATGCGGGGCGAGCCCGCACGGTGACGACGCACGGCGTCGCTGGCGTCGAGTTCATCCTCGATGACAGCGCGTCCGCGATTCGCCCCACGCGCAAGCGTCGCGATCTCACCAAGCTTCTGAGTTGCAAAGGCCAGCCAGTTGGTAATTGCAGGATCGAGTTGATCCTCAGCGGTCAGGTCCACGGGCGTGTGCAGTAACGAACAGCTGGGCGCCACGAAGACCCTATCCTTGCCCAGCTCCGCAACCACGCGCTCGATTCGTGACAGCGAGAGACTCAAGTCGTTCTTCCAGATGTTGCGACCATCGACGACACCTAATGACAGCACCTTGCCCCCCGCCTTCATCAAGGCGGTCGCCAGGATGTCATCGGTCTTGTTTGCCAGCGTATTGGCCTGGCCCGGCCCCCGGCAGAGATCCAAATGCAGGCCGGCGACCGGCAAAGAGAACGCCAGGTCGGTGTTGTCGCGCAGCCCATCGAAGTAGGTCGTCAACAGAATCTTCAACCCTGGGACAGCCGCGGCGATGTCTCGATAGGCGACGCGACACGCCTCGCGATACTGCTCATCCAGATCGAGCACCAATGCCGGTTCATCGATCTGTACCCACTGCGCGCCGAGATTCTGCAACGTGCGCAGCGCTTCGATGTAAACAGGCATCACTTTCGGAATCAGCGTACTGCGACAGTAAGTTGCTTCCGCGCGATTCTTGCCCAGCGTCACATACGTCAGCGGCCCGACCAGCGCCGGACGGGTCTGAATTCCGAGGGCCTTCGCATGCGAGTATTCGTCGAACAGCTTGGTCGACGACAGCGCGAATGTTTGATCGGCCGAGAATTCCGGCACCAGATAGTGGTAGTTCGTGTCGAACCACTTCGACATCTCCATTGCCGTGACATCTTTACCGCCGCCCTGCCGGCCGCGTGCCATGGCGAAGTAGAGATCCAGATCGATCTGACCGCCCTGCCAGCCATAGCGCTCCGGCACACAGCCGAGCATGCAACTCAAATCTAGAATGTGATCGTAGAGAGAAAAATCATTGCAGGGGATGTGATCCAGCCCGGCTGCCTGCTGCAACCTCCAATGACGTTCGCGCAACTGCGCGGCAGTTGCGAACAGAGCTTCCGGAGATGATTGTCCCCGCCAATAGCTCTCCAACGCCTGCTTCAACTCACGCTGCGCACCGATACGCGGAAAACCGAGATTCGTAGCTAATACCGTCACGATGATTACTCCCGAACAAGAACGCCCGGGAAGACGCAAGGACATGCCGACGAGGCGGACGGAGAACAATCCGCCGCTTGCTTTCGTCACGACATGGCCTTCCGCTCCCGCGAGCAGGATCGGACGAAAGCGAGGAGAAACGCGACGGTGAGCCCGCCGGACAGAAAACGTCCGCGAGCAAGACCCGCCAGCTCCAACCCCTCGAGAGCCCGACAGCCGACACCACGCAAGTTTTATTACGCGGAGGCCAGGGCAGGTCTTCGGACTCTCAGGCGGGAATCACTCCATCCAAGGAGATGATTTGATCTAGTGGTGGCCGCTTCCCAGGCGATGCGCCCAGTGCCATGGCCACGGTCGTTCCTGAATACCGCTGCGGGGCAGTTCCGGCATTGGGCTCACACTTAAGATGCGCCCGCACCGGATTCCCTATTAAGTCCGCTTGTTCAAGGCGGACACCGCTGGCGATAGGGAAGATAGGTTGCTGCCGAGGCGGTGTCAATGCCGAGCTCTCGTGCGGGGCAGTACGTTCGTACGTTTGAGCCGTGATCTGGGATAGTTGAAGTGAGCCGGACAAGCTCATCAAGGCGTTGCTGGTCTATCCGATGAGCACGGGACGCAACTTTGACGAAGTACTGCGCCTGCTCGATTCCGTACAGCTAACCGCGCAATACAAAGTCGCGACACCGGTGAACTGGAAGCAGGGCGAAGATGTCATCATCGTGCCCGCCGTCTCCGACGACGAAGCGAAAACCAGATTTCCCCAAGGATGGAAATCCGTGAAGCCGTACCTTCGCGTCGTTCCACAACCGAAGGGATAGCGGTTAGGGACCTCCTCGCATCTGCGCCCCTCACTCAAAAGTCCGCGGCTTCACCGGCCCGAAGCCCGGCGGCGCCTTGCGGTGTTTG
>JAIBJL010000052.1 GCA_020029545.1 Gammaproteobacteria bacterium | reverse complement strand
TTCGAGGCGAATAGCCGTAGCTATTTAACGAGAAGGATCGGAAAAATGGACCCAGCTGACACCGCCGCAGTAGATCAACCTTCAGTCCGACAGGCTGCTAGCAGCGGGTGCGGACTCGTTGTGCCTTTACACCACGCCTAACGCATGTAAACTTTGTAACAAGAAGGAGGAGCGCTGCGTTCACCACGCGGCCCTGAGGCCGACGTCGTCGTTGCGGCGAACGTTGAGTTATCAAGTGTGCACACTGTCGATTCAGCAGCGTGCCGGAACAAGGAACACATGAGTCGCTCGATATGCACATGAAGTCGAGTCTTGTCGAATACGCGACGGCTGAGCTGACTACTCTGGGCAAAATAAGCAATCGCGGCATTTTCGGCGGCGTGGGAATTTTTATCGAGGAGCGCCTGCTGGGAATCGTGTACAACGATGTGTTGTACCTGCATACCGGGCCAAGCAATCGCGAGGACTACGAGAAGCGCGGGATGGAGCAGTTCAAGCCGTATCCCAAGGCCTTCGATCTCACGACCGACCATCATCAGGTGCCGTCCGACGTGCTGGCAGACCCGCAGCAGCTGCGCCAGTGGGGTGAACGTGCCTTGCGAGCTGCGCGGGATGCAGCGCGAGCCAAGCAGCTTGCGGGCATAGCACGTTCACGCCATGAAAAGCAGGCGGCGCGGCGTGCAAAAAAGGCGCAAGAAGCGCAAGAAGCACAAGAAGAAGGCCAGGACGATTGATCGAAGGCCGAATCGCAGCAGCTGCCGGCTGGAGCGCAGCGCACTATGATCACGGTGGCCATGGCGAATTATTCTTGCGTCAGCGCCTGCAAGGCGGCCAGCGATCTGACAGGCTCCGTACAGGTCATTCCCTCGCAAATATAAGCGACGGTCTCATCGCGCGACGTTTTGTCGGCGAGGGCTGCCGGCAAGGCCGGCGTCGCGGACGGAATGGCGAATACCAATCTTCGCGGCGCATAGACCTGCGCCAGTGCCGCGCGCCAGGCTTCGCAGTGCTCAGCCGGACCGCGGATGATTACGATCCGCGGTGGCTGCAGCTGCTCTTCGAGTGCGACGAGCAGTCCCGTATGGGCGTGCGGATATTGCTCCAGTAACGCGCCCGCGGCGCGCAGCGTAGCGCTTGCCGCCTGCAGATAGCGCGTATTGCCGAGCAGGAGACCGAGTCGAGTGAGCGTCTGCGCTGCAATCGCGTTGCCGGCCGGTAAGGCTTCATCGCCAAACGACTTGGAGCGGTGTATCAGCGCTTCGTGATCGTCGGCGGTGAAAAAGAAGCCGCCATGCTCGCGGTCTTCGAAATGGTCGAGCAGGGTGTCGGCCAGCGCCATGGCAAAGGCCAGATCTTCGCTGCGCCAATGCGTCTGCAGCGATTCCAGCAGCGCCCCGAGCAGGAAAGCGTAGTCATCCAGATAGGCGGGAAAGCGCGCCTGTCCATCCTTGTGGGCGGCCAGCAGCCGTTGCTCGCGCCAGCAATGCGTGCGGATGAAATCGATGGCGCGCTGTGCGGCCTGCACGAGATCAGCGCGTGCCAGCGCGCGCGCCGCGGTCGCCATGCCTGCGATCGCGAGGCCGTTCCAGGCGGTCAGTATCTTCTCGTCGCGGGCCGGCCGGATGCGAGTTGCCCGCAACGCCAGGAGTTTGTGGCGCGCCTCATCCAGCAGCTGTTGCGCACGCGGTTCGGTCAGCGACAGCTCGTTCGCGATTTCCTCGACCGAGCGATATGCATGCAGATGCCAGCGGCCTTCGAAGTTGGCGGCACGATCCAGTCCAAACCGTTTCGCGAAGACAGCGTGTTGTTCGGCGCTGAGCTGCGTGCGTACGTGCGCTTCGTCCCATACGTAGAACCGGCCTTCATGACCCTCGGAATCCGCATCGAGCGCGGACCAGTAGCCTCCCTGCGGCGACTGCATGTCGCGCAGCAGCCAATCGGCGGTCTCGCCGGCAATACGTCGGAACAACGGGTCGCCGGTAGCGAGCGCGGCGTGCGCATACAGCTGCAGCAACGGGCCGTTGTCGTACAGCATTTTTTCGAAATGCGGGATCATCCAATACTGATCGACCGAGTAGCGCGCGAACCCGCCACCGAGCTGGTCGTAGATTCCGCCTTCGGCCATGCGCGTCAGTGTCAACGTCGCCATGTACAACGAGTGCAGGTCGGGTGCATCGCTGGCCGCAGTGGCACGCCAGCGGCGCAACAGGAACTCGATGTGGGTCGGATGCGGAAACTTCGGTGCATTGCCGAACCCACCGAATTCTGCGTCGAAACTCTCCGCCAGCAACTCGCGGCCGCGCTGCAGCGGGCGTGTGTCGAACGGCTCCAACGCCGCCGAAGGCGGCGGCAGCATGGCAGCAAAAGCATGCTGCAGCGCTGCGCTCTGCTGTTCGATCTTCTCGCCGTTGTCGCGATAGAACTGCGCGACTCGTTGCAGCAGATCGCGGAACGACGGCATGCCGTAGCGCGCATCCCGCGGAAAATACGTGCCCCCGAAAAATGGATGCTGATCGTGCGGCGAGAGGAACATGGTCAGCGGCCAGCCGCCGCCACGCTGAATCAGCATCTGGTGCGCGATCTGGTAGATACGGTCGAGGTCCGGTCGCTCTTCGCGATCGACCTTGATGTTGACGAACAGCGCGTTCATCGCCGCAGCGGTCGACGCATCCTCGAAAGACTCGTGTGCCATGACATGACACCAGTGGCAGGCCGAGTAGCCGATGGATAACAGGATGGGCTTGTTTTCACGCTTGGCCAGGTCCAGCGCCTCTTTGCCCCACGGATACCAGTCCACGGGATTGCCGGCATGCTGCAGCAGATAGGGGCTTGTCTCCCGCGACAGACGATTGCGCGTCGCCCCGGGCATCGTCTCCGGGGCAGATTCGCCGGCAGATTCGCCGACCGATTCGCCGTCAAATGGCGCCGAAGTGTGCATGGTGAGGGTCTGGCTTGAGATAGAATCCGCGCACTATAACGATGAACACACCCACCGACACCAGCCAGATCCCCGACCTGCGCCTCAAGCGCGGCGAAGACCGACGTCTTTCCGCAGGCCATTTGTGGGTGTTTTCCAACGAAGTCGATACGCAGCGCACGCCGCTCACCGCGTTCGATGCGGGAGCCCTGGTGCGTGTCATCAACGACCGCGACAAGTTCATGGGCTACGCCTATGTCAATCCGCGCTCCCTCATCAGCGCACGCATTCTTGGCCGCGATGCGGCGTTTCTGCCGGTGAAATCGCTGCTGGTGCATCGTCTGCAGGTGGCGCTGTCGCTGCGCGAGCGTCTGTATCGGAAGCCCTGTTACCGGTGGGTGTACGGCGAATCTGACGGCCTGCCGGGGTTGGTGCTGGACCGTTTCGGCGACGTCGTGGTGGGACAGATCGCCACGGCGGGTATGGAGGCCATGAAAGACGAAATCCAGCAGGCCGTGCTCAAAGTGGTCGGACCAGGCACCTTGCTGTGGAAGAACGACAGCGGCGCCCGCGATCTGGAAGGCCTGTCGCACTATGTCGAAGTCGCTCATGGCACGCTGCCCGACAGCGTTGTGGTCGAAGAGAGCGGTGTGCGCTTCCAGGTGCCGGTGAGTACCGGACAGAAGACCGGCTGGTTCTTCGATCAGGCCGCCAATCGCGCCTCGTTGCTCAAGTATGTAAAGGGCGCGCGCGTGCTCGATGTGTTCAGCTACCTGGGCGCATGGGGCCTGGGCGCGCTCAAGGCAGGAGCCGCTGAAGTCACCTGCGTCGACTCCTCTGCGGGCGCGCTGGAGTCGCTGGAGCGCACGGCGGCAGCCAATGGACTGCAACCGAAGGTGATCAAGGGTGATGCCTTCGATGTCATGGAGGCGCTGCAGAACGACAAGCAGCATTTCGATGTGGTCATTATCGATCCGCCGGCCTTCATCAAGCGCCGCAAGGACATTCCCAAGGGTGAGGCGGCTTACAAGCGGCTCAATCAGCTGGCCATGCAGCTACTCGGGCGCGACGGCATCCTGTCAACGAACTCCTGTTCCTATCACCTGGCACCGGAAGGGCTCAGCACTGCGATTCAGCGCGCGGCGCGGCATCTGGCCCGCTTTGCACAAATCATCGAAACGGGCGGCCAGGCGCCGGATCATCCGGTGCATCCGGCGATTCCGGAGACGCGCTATCTCAAGTCGTTCGTGTGTCGCGTCGTTCCGGAATAGCACTCGTCCGTCCCTGCCGAGCTCATGCTGACGTATCCCTCCATCGATCCGGTGATTTTTTCCGTCGGTCCCTTCGCGATCCGCTGGTACGGGTTGATGTATGTCATCGGCTTCGCGGTCGCCTTGCTACTCGCTCGGCGCCGCGCTGCAAATCCGGCCTCGAACTGGAAAACGAACGAAATCGACGATCTGATTTTCTACTGCGCCCTCGGCGTGATTCTCGGCGGGCGTCTGGGCTGGGTGCTGTTCTATGGCTTCGAGCGCCTCGCCGACGATCCTTGGATGCTGGTTCGCATCTGGGAGGGCGGCATGTCGTTTCATGGCGGCCTGGCGGGTGTGATGGCCGCTGCCGCGATCTTCGCGCGTCGCTATCGGCGGCATGTCACCGATGTCCTGGACTTCCTCGCGCCGTTGCCTTGCATCGGTATCTTTGCCGGCCGTGTCGCCAACTTCATCAACGGCGAGCTGTGGGGTAAACCGACGACCGCCGCGTTCGGGTTCACGGTCGATCCCACGCAACTGCACCCGGTCCAGACCTCCGAAGCCATTCGGCTTTGCCTGCGATTCAACGTGGACCCGTGTGTGTTGCATGTGCATGCCTCGCAGCTTTATGAGGGTGTACTCGAGGGACTGGTGTTGTTCGCGATTCTCTGGACCTACACGGCCAGGCCGCGACCGCGGTTTGCGACCGCCGGTTTGTTTCTGCTCTGCTATGGCGTATTCCGCTTTCTGGTCGAATTCGTCCGGGTGCCGGATGAGGCTCGCGGTTACCTGTTGTTCGACTGGGTCACGATGGGGCAGATCCTGTCGACGCCGATGATCGCAGGCGGTGCAATCATTCTGGCGATGGCTTATCGTCGCCGGGTGCCCAGCGGCAACTGGCAAGTGGCCTGAAGCGCCACCGGTACGGACTCATCGACATCCATGAACGCGTCTGATCTGCAGCACGACGCTGCATTTCTTCTTTAGAATCGATTCCCGATGCAACAGTATTTGCAGCTGCTCAGGCATGTCCGCAACACCGGCGTACGCAAGGATGATCGTACTGGCACCGGCACACTCTCCGTGTTCGGCTACCAGATGCGGTTCGACCTGGCGCAGGGCTTCCCGCTGCTGACGACGAAGAAGCTGCATCTGCGTTCCATTGTCTACGAACTGCTCTGGTTCCTGCGCGGCGATACCAACGTACGCTATCTGCGCGACAAGGGTGTGACCATCTGGGATGAGTGGGCGGACGAGAAGGGCGAGTTGGGTCCGGTGTACGGACGTCAGTGGCGCTCGTGGCCAACGCCGGATGGCAAGTCGATCGATCAGATCGCGCGCGCCGTCGACCTGATCCGCCACCATCCGGACTCGCGCCGCATCATCGTCAATGCCTGGAACGTGTCGGAACTCGACCAGATGGCGCTGACGCCGTGCCATGCGCTGTTCCAGTTCTACGTGGCGCAAGGCAAGCTGTCGTGCCAGCTGTATCAGCGCAGTGCCGATATTTTCCTGGGCGTGCCCTTCAACATTGCTTCCTATGCGCTGCTGACGCATTTGTTCGCGCAGCAATGCGATCTTGAGGTCGGCGAGCTGGTGTGGACGGGCGGCGATTGCCATCTGTATCTGAATCATCTGGAACAGGCGGATACACAGCTGGCACGCACACCATTCGCAGCGCCGCGGCTCGCATTGACGCGACGACCGCCTACGATCTTCGACTACGACTATCAGGACGTCGAGATCATCAACTATCAGTCGCACGCCGCGATCAAGGCCCCGATCGCCGTCTGATACGCTCGCCGCGAGCGGCGTCGCTGCAGGTCACTCTTCCATCATCCATCGTTCACTGTCATTCACCCACTGGTTTGTCTACATGCCCACGTCGAAGCAGAGTCACAGCAAGGCTGTGAAGAAGTCTCAGTCCGAACGCGCCACCACCCGCAGCAAGTCCGCCCCTGCCAGGAAGAAAAAAACGCCCAAAAAGCGTGCGGCTGCACTGCGGCGCATTGCAACTTCACCGTTGATCGAAGCGCGCGATTCGGAAATTCACGGCAAGGGCGTGTATGCCGTGGCGCCGATCAAGAAGGGCACGCGCATCATCGAATACATCGGCGAGCGCATTTCGCATCAGGAGGCGGACCGGCGCTATGAACTGAAGGGGGCCGATGACGGCCACACGTTTCTGTTCATCGCGAGCAATCGCACCGTGATCGATGCCACCACCTGGGGTAACGATGCGCGCTTCGTCAATCACAGTTGCCGCCCCAACTGCGAAACCGTCATCGAGAAAAGCCGCGTGTTCGTCGAAGCCATCCGCCACATCAAACCAGGAGAGGAACTGGGCTACGACTACCAGCTGACCTGGTACAGCACGGATGAGCCGGAAGATCTGGCGCTGTATGCCTGCCGCTGCGGTGCGTCGCGGTGCCGGGGCACGATGCTCGACCGTCATCCGACCGACAAGCCGCCGCAGAAGGCGAAGAAGCGGCCGCGCAAGAAAAAATAGCCATGCTCAGTTGTGTCGTCGCGGTGGCGCAGAACGGTGTGATTGGCCGGGACAATCAGCTGCCCTGGCATCTGCCGGCCGATCTCAGGCACTTCAAGGCCATGACGCTGGGCAAGCCTGTCGTCATGGGCCGTAAAACCTTCGAATCCATCGGGCGCCCGCTGCCCGGACGCCTGAATATCGTCGTGACCCGTCAGACCGATCTGCAGATCGACGGCTGTGTGGTCGTCGACAGCCTGCCGGCGGCGCTCGTGGCGGCGGGCGATGCGCCCGAAACGGCGCTGATCGGCGGTGCCGAGTTGTTCCGGCTGGCATTGCCGCAGGTTCAGATCATTCATCTCACGCGTGTGCACGCGGCGGTGCCGGGTGATGTGTTCTTTCCGGCGCTGTCGCCTGGTGCATGGCAGGAAACGCTGCTCGAGCGTCATGAACCCGATGAGCGCCACGCCTATGCCTACAGCTTTGTCACGCTGACGCGTCGATGATGGATCGACAGCCACCCCGGCAGTTTTGTTAAGCTCGCGACGCTGCAGGTGCAGCGGGAAGACAATGATCCTGAGGATGCCCCTGAGATATCCATGACGCGCTACAACTGTCTCGTTTGCCCCGGCTACTGCTGCAGCCACTCCCGGATCGCCGTCAGCGAATTCGACATCGCACGACTGGCCCGTCATTTCGACCTCACAGTCGAGCAGGCGCGCACCAAGTTCACTTACCATTATCAGACCAAAGAGGCGGACGAACAGATCCTGCGCCACCAGAAGGATCATATCTACAAGTCGGTCTGCCGCTTCTTCGACACCACCGAACGCCGCTGCACGATCTATGCAGCGCGCCCGAACGTGTGCCGCAAGTATCCTTACGGTAACAAGTGCGGCTATTACGATTTCCTGAAATTCGAGCGTATGCACCAGGACGATCAGGAGTTCATCCCATCGGCGTAGCCGTGGCACAAACGGGCTACGGGCTACGGGCTACGGCCAGATTCGCGAGTCCGTTTTCCTGTTCTCGTCCTACCGTAGCCCCTAGCCCGTAGCCCGTATTCCCGTAGCCCGTGATCCGTCTCAACAAATACATCAGCGGCACCGGCGTCTGTTCGCGTCGCGAGGCCGATGCCTGGATTGCCGCCGGTCGCGTCACGGTCAATGGCGTGCTGGCGACCTTGGGGACGCAGGTCGGCGAAGGCGATGCGGTAGCCGTCGATGGTCAGCAGGTCGGAGCTGCCAAGCCACATGTCTATATCGCGCTCAACAAGCCGGTCGGCATTACCTGCACCACCGAGCCGGGCGTGCGCGGCAACATCATCGACTACATCAATTTTCCGGAGCGGATTTTCCCGATCGGGCGCCTGGACAAGGATTCCGAAGGGTTGATTCTGCTGACCAATCACGGCGACATCGTCAATCAGATCCTGCGTGCGGAAAACGGGCACGAGAAGGAATATCTGGTCACGGTCGACCGACCGGTCACCTCGATCTTTCTGGAAGGCATGGCGGGTGGGGTGCGGATGCTGGGGACGGTGACCAAGCCGTGCCGAGTGCGCAAAGTGGCGGCGGACACGTTCAACATCACGCTCACGCAGGGACTGAATCGCCAGATTCGTCGCATGTGTTCCTTCTACGGATACCAGGTGCGGGCGCTACGCCGGCTGCGTGTGGTCAACATTACGCTCGCGGGGCTGAATCCCGGCGAGTGGCGGCGGCTATCCCCAGACGAAGTCAGCGGCCTGCTGGGGAAGGGTAGGTAGCAACCCGGTTCCCGCTGCGATTTCTGCTGCCCAGTTCTCATTCGTGACAATCCGCAGCTGTCCGCATTGCCGAGTCTGCCCTACACTTTTTCGGCAACGTAAACGACTGGGCCGCACGCGGTGGCCTGGTACGCGAGTGAGCGGCGGGGACGGGGGCAAGTAACGATGAAGATCCTGCATCTGGAAGACAATCCCAGCGATTCGATCCTGATCGAACGGACCCTGCAGCGTCATGGTATCGACGCCGACCTGCTGTGCGCCCGCTCCGGCGATGAGTTCCGCCATGCTTTGGCGAGCGACGCGTTCGACGTGGTGCTGGTCGACAACGGCGTGCCCGGGTTCAGCGGCAAGGCGGCGTTGCAATACGCCAAGATCAACAACACCGACATCCCGGTCATTTTCTGTTCCGGTGCGGCCCGCGATGAGGATGTCACTACCCGCCTGCGCGAAGGCGCCAGCGACTATGTGCTGAAGGACCATCTCTGGCAGCTGGTCGCGGCATTGCGGCGTCTGCAATCGGGTTCCGCGCACGATCCGACCGTGGCGCGCCTGCGGCGGCATGCCGAAGCCATGTCACACCTCATCGGGGTGGTGCAGGAGCTGTCGCTGGCCCGCGATCTCGATTCGATCATGCGCAGCGTGCGTCTCGCCGCCCGCGAGCTGACCGGTGCCGATGGGGCGACATTCGTGCTGCGCGAAGGCGATTGCTGTTTCTATGCCGAAGAAAACGCGATTTCGCCGCTGTGGAAGGGACAGCGGTTTGCGCTGCAGGACTGTGTCAGCGGCTGGACCATGATGCACGGCCGCTCGGCAGTGATCGAAGACATCTATGCCGATCCGCGCGTGCCGATCGCTGCCTATCGCCCGACCTTCGTCAAGAGTCTGGCGATGGTACCGATCCGTACCAGCAATCCCATCGGCGCGATCGGTAACTACTGGGCGCATCAGCATGCCTGCACACCTGAGGAGCTGATGCTGCTCGAAGCGCTGGCCAACACCACTGCGGTGGCCATGGAGAATGTTCGCGTCTACGGCGAACTGGAAAGTCGCGTGTTGACGCGCACGCACGAACTGGCAGCCGCGAACCAGGAGCTCGAAGCGTTTTCCTATGCGGTTTCGCACGATCTGCGCGCGCCGCTGCGAGGCATTTCGGCGCAGCTCGACATGTTGGTGGAGGCCGGCGGTGCAGCCGCGTTACCTGCGACAAATCAGCACGCTGACGCCGCACGCGGCCATGTAAGACAGATGAGTTCGTTGATCGATGACCTGTTGCGGCTGTCGCGCATCAGTCGCCTGGACCTGCGAATCGAGCGGTTCGACCTGAGCCAGCTGGTGCATGAGACGGTGGCCCGGCTGCGCCTGCAGCAGCCCGAGCGACAGGTCGCGGTCGAGATCGAGTGCGGCCTGCAGATTGAAGGCGATCGCGGGTTGCTCGGCGTGGTCGTGGAAAATCTGCTGTCCAACGCCTGGAAATACAGTGGACGCGCGTCGCAGGCCCATATCGAGTTCGGCTCCCGGCCCGGAGCGGATGGGCGCCGTGTGTTTTTCGTTCGCGACAATGGCGTGGGTTTCGATTCGCACTATGCAGGGAAGTTGTTTCAGCCCTTTCAGCGGCTGCATCGCGAGGATGAGTTCCCCGGTAGTGGCGTAGGGTTGGCGACGGTGAAGCGCATCATCGACCGCCACCATGGCACTGCCTGGGCGGAATCGACGCTCGGGCAGGGTGCCACGTTCTCGTTTACATTGGGCGGGACGTAGCCCGCCGCTGCTTCAGGGCGGGTCGGGCGCGGGGCCGGCTTCCGACGAGTGTCCGGCGTGGTCGTGTCCTGTGGCCACTGGTAGTTGCCGGTCAACCGCATTACGCTTGCGCGATTCAATCAATCCGGCTGTGCCAGTGGACTCCGATTACGATATTCAGACGCGGGTAACCGGGCTTGACCAGATGAAGCTCAAGCACGTGGGTGAAGACTGTCTGGTCGTCATCCATGCGCCGGTGCAATCCGTACTTGGCCGTCGGCATGTGCTTAATCGCCCGGTCACGACGATCGGTCGCGGCCGCGATAACGACATCGTACTGCCCAGCGACTGCGTGTCGCGCAAGCACGCCCAGCTTGAGCATCGCTCCGAGGCTTTGTACGTCGTCGATCTGGCATCAACCAATGGCACCTTCGTCAACGATGATGCGAAGGCAGTCAAGGAGCACAAGCTGCGCCGCGGCGATCAGCTCACGGTCGGCGACACCATTTTCAAGTTCCTGTCCGGTTCGGATGTCGAGGCGCAGTATCACGAGATCGTGTTTCGCATGGCGATCACGGATGGCCTCACGAATCTGAGCAATCGCAAGCAACTGGATACGCTACTGACCGAAGAGATTCCACGCGCCCACCGGCACGGCCGCGAGTTGTCGCTGCTGATGTTCGATATCGACCATTTCAAGAGCATCAACGATACCTACGGTCATCTCACGGGCGATTCGGTGCTGCGCGGGCTCGCATCGCTGTTGCAGAAGCGGCTGCGTCCGAACGACAAGCTCGCCCGGTACGGTGGTGAGGAATTCTGCGCGATTCTTCCGGAAACCGCGCTGCCGAGTGCGGCGATCATTGCGGACGAGTTGCGTAGTCTGGTTGCCGGGCATTCGTTCAGTTCCGATGGCAAGGAGATTCGCGTGACCGTGTCGATCGGCGCGGCATGCCTGAAACCGGATATGACCATGGATCAGCTTTACAAGTGTGCCGACGATATGCTGTACCAGGCGAAGCGCACGGGCCGCAATAAAGTCTGCCTGTAAGCACAGATCCTGTCGCTCACTACTCCACGGTCACCGACTTCGCCAGATTGCGCGGCTGATCCACATTGCTGCCGCGCGCGAGGGCGACGTGATAGGCAAGTAGTTGCAGCGGAATGTTCAGCAGGATCGGATCGAGCTCGGGTTCCGACTTGGGTACTTCGATGACCCCATCGACGGCGACCGGCAGCGGCTCGCCAGCGTGCGTAACCACATAAGTCGGGCCTTTGCGCGCGCGGATTTCCTCGATCGTCGCGACATTTTTAGCAAACAGCTCATCGCGCGGCATGATGATGACCGTCGGCATTTCGGGACAGATCAACGCCAGCGGTCCGTGCTTGAGTTCGGAGGCGGGATACGCCTCGGCGTGCAGATAACTCACTTCCTTGAGCTTGAGCGCGCCTTCCATCGCAATCGCAAAACTCGCCGCACGTCCAACGAAGTAAGCATTCTGTTGCCGGGCAATCGACTGCGCCAGCGATTCGATGGCGGGTTCCTGCGTCAGGATGGTTTCTATCTGTGCCGGCAGCCCTGCGAGTGCTTGCAACAGTTGCGCGCCGCGCGCAGTCGACAGGTCGCGCAGCCGTCCCAGGTGCACTGCCAGCAGCGCAAAGGCCACCGCCGTGCACGTGAAGGTCTTCGTCGATACGACGGCGATCTCCGGGCCGGCGTGCAGATACATGCCGCGGCCGCATTCGCGCGCAATCGTGCTGCCGACGACATTCACGATGCCCAGCACGCGGCCACCCTTGCGCTTGATTTCCTGTACCGCCGCGAGGGTGTCGAAAGTTTCACCGGATTGACTGACCGCGATGTACAGCGTGTCCGCTTCGATGACGGGATTCCGATAGCGAAACTCCGAGGCCGGCTCGGCATCGGCAGGTACGCGCGCCAGCTGCTCGATGAGTTGCGCACCAAGGCGCCCGGAAATATAGGCAGAGCCGCAGCCTAGGATCTTCACGCGGCGCACTGCGAGCAATTCGCGTGCTGCCAATTCCAGGCCACCAATGTGCGTCGTCTGAAAACGTGGCTCCAGGCGGCCGCTCAGCGTGCGCCGCACGGCGTCGGGTTGTTCGGCGATTTCCTTGCGAGTGAAATGCGTGAACTCACCCTTGTCGAACGACTCCTCGCTCCAGGCGAGGGTGGCAGGCGTTTTCGACGTCGGTCCGCCATCGAGCAGGAATGTCTCGAACCCCTCGGCGTGCACCACCGCGAGTTCGCCATCGTCGAGATGCACGACGCTTTGCGTATGCCGTACCAGTGCCGCAGGATCGGAAGCCACATACATTTCTCGATCGCCTATGCCGAGCACGACCGGGCTGCCATTGCGCGCGACGATCAGCGTGTCGGGGCGTTCGCCGTCCAGCACGGCGATGCCATAGGTACCGGTGATCAGCCGGAGCGCCGCACGCACTGAATCTTCAAGGCGCTCCGCCGGATGCGCAGCGATCAGGTGCGCCAGCACTTCGCTATCCGTGTCCGACTGCAGCTGAGTGCCGTTGGCGACAAGTTGCCGGCGCAGTTGCGCGGAGTTCTCGATGATGCCGTTATGAACCACGGCGAAGCGACCACTGGCGTCGACATGTGGATGCGCGTTTCGATCGCTCGGTTCGCCATGCGTAGCCCAGCGCGTGTGTGCGATTCCGGTCGAGCTCTTCAGTCGTTCGGGCAGCAGGCGTTCCAGTTCGCGTACCTTGCCCTTGCTCTTGAACACGCTGAGCGATTTACCGCGCACCAGTGCGATGCCGGCCGAGTCGTAACCGCGATATTCGAGGCGGTGCAGACCCTCGATGAGAATGGGGGCAGCGTCGCGCTTGCCGATGTATCCGACGATTCCACACATGGGAGAACGCTCCGCTTGGGCTACGGGAAAACAGGCTACGGGCCACGGCCAGAAATGGGTTATCCGTAAATCATTCGTCGGATCTGACGTTCGCTGTACGGTGCGGCGCGAAAACGCCAACGCCCGAGATCCGTGGTGAGCTGCGCATAGATCGCACTGTTGGAATAACCCAGTGCCTGCAGCGCCAGATGGCGGCGCCGGACGAAGTGTTCCGGCGTCTCATTGAGAAACGTCAGTACGTCGTCCACGACGCGCGTCGCTTCGGTCGCATTCAGGCGAGTCGTGCGGGCCAGGTAGTCGATCAATTCAGTCAGCTCAGCCAATGTGGTCAGCTCGGTCGAATCCGGCATGGTGCGCACTCTGTTCGAAGCGGGATTGGAAGCCAACAATCCTGCCTGAAATCGGGCAGGAACGGGCGATCCTGAGAGCGGGCCGACTGTCCGGCGAGTGGCGACTGCGGGAGGGCCGCAGTTGCCAGCGGGGCTACGGCGGGGACTTGCTGCCGGTACCGATCAGCGCGACGACCGGTTGTTCAATGTGACGAATGCGTGCGCTCGTTGCGTGTTCTTAAATCACGCGCAGCAGGGTGGGCTCGATGTATCGCGAGAAGCGATGCAACTGACGATCGATCTGCCTGCTGCTCGCAAAGACAGCCGCACGCAGACTCCGCGTTTTCAATGTTCGTGACGGCTGAGTAGCAGGTAGATGCATGCAGTGACCACCCACACGCAGGCACCACAGGCGAAAGCCATGCCGAAGGCAGCAGCGAGCAGATTCCACAGTGACAAATCGTGCGGCGAATGATCCGCCAGTGCGTCCAGCGCCGTGGTCATGCAGAACGCGGCAGCGCAGTTCACCAGCCATTTGACCAGATAGCCGGGCAGGTAAATGCGCATGCTTCGATTGTGGCGGTACGCTGCCGCACGTGTGAGTCCGTCACCGTAGCTGGCATCTTTCAGGAGCCAGAACGGCCACAAAAAGCGAAACAGCACCAGCGACAGCGGCATATCGTCATAACAGGATGCCGCCACGGCGGATCCGGATCGAGACTCAGACATGGTATTCACCGCGACCTTGCCGCCGGAGGGTCCGGCAGTCATACGATAGATGTGCCGGGGTCCGGGAGGGTTCCGTACAACCCGCAGCAACGCGGAAAGTGCTGAGCGCAGCACCAAGTAAGCAGGCGCAAGCCAAGCAGCGACGCACGAATGCGACTTTTTGGAGCACGGCATGCGCAGCATCCTCGCTTCGCGCGTTGCGTAATGACGGTCAATGACATGAGGGGTGGAAATGGAAAAGCAACTCGAATCGATCGAGCAGGTGCGGGCCACTGTGATCGATCTGGTCCTGCGCTTCGGGCCGAGAGCACTGGCAGCGCTGCTGATTCTCGGCGTTGGATTCTTCATCGGCCGCACAGTCGCGCGTTGGCTGGAGCGCGCATTGCTGCATCTGGAGCTGGAGCCGCCGGTACGACTGCTGCTGGTGCGTGTGGCGCGCCTGCTGGTAATGATCGTGTTCGTGATCATGGCTCTGCAGAATCTGGGTGTCGAGTTGTTGCCGCTGGTCGCAGGTCTCGGCATTGCCGGTGCCGGCATTGCATTGGCGATGCAAGGATTCCTCGGCAATATCTTCGCCGGCCTGACCATCATCTTCACCAAACCATTCCGAGTCGGTGAGTACATCAGCATTGTCGCAGAGGAGGGCGCGGTCGAGACCATCACATTATTCAGCACGACGCTGAGTCATCCCGATCGTTCGTACGTAGTCATTCCGAATCGCAAGATCGTCGGCGAGATCTTGCACAACTACGGCCGCGTGCGTCAGCTCAGCGTGACCGTCGGTGTGAGTTACGACACGGACATCGGCGCAGCACTTGCGGTGCTGCAGCGTCTTGTCATTGCAAACGAGCGCGTACTGAAGAATCCCGTGCCCAGCGTTGCCGCGAACCTGCTTGGCGAATCTGCCGTGACCTTGTCGGTGTCGCCCTGGGTCGCCGTCGAGAACTATAGCTCGGTCGCATCCGATTTGAATCGCGCAATAGTCGAGCAGTTTCGCGAACAGGACATCGCTATCGCTCGACCGCAGCGCGAGGTCCGATTGTTCGAGTCGCACACTGCAAGTCGTCGCGAGGCGACGCGTTCGTAGATGGCGGCAAACTACAGGTGAATTGTGCCGCGACCGATCTCCACGACATCGCCTCCCACGTGAATACGCTGTTGTGCGTCGACATTGAGCAGCAGCGTTGACGGCCGTCCAGTGTATTCGCCTTGCGAGATCGCGAATGATTGCGGCAGCTGTCGCTGCATCGCGATCAGCCAGCCGCCGAAATTCGCTGTGGCAGAACCAGTGGCTGGATCTTCGATCATTGAGGCGCCCTGTGGAAAAAAGAATCGCGCCAGCGTGCGTCCCGGAGCAGTTTCAGCGAATACATACGCCGTGCTGTGGCCGTCGATGCTGGTTACCGCGGCGAACTTCGGCACATCCGGTCGGGCGCGTCGCACCGCCTGTTCATTCGTCAGCGGAACGATCAATTGTTCCTTGCCGGTATTGATCCACAGCGGGCGCTCGCCAATATCGCTCCTCTCCAGATTCAGCATGTCGGCCAGCTGAGCGCGTTCTTCCTGCAGTTCGCGCCAGACCGGTGCATTTGCCTGTAAGGTCCAGCGATTGCCTTCGGACCGCACGGGAATGATCCCGGCCGCCATTTCAAGTGTGAGCTTGCCGGTCGCACCATTCAGCGAGTTCACGACGAAAGCCGTTCCCAACGTCGGATGCCCGGCAAACGGCATTTCGTACTGCGGCGTAAAAATTCGCACCGCGGCGTCTGCGCGTGCCGATGGCAGGACAAAAGTGGTTTCTGACAGATTGAACTGCAGCGCCAGTTGCTGCATGACCTGCGCATCGAGGTTGCGTGCGTCCTCGAACACGCATAGCGGATTGCCGGTCAGCCGGCCACCGCGATGCGTAAATACATTGACGAGTCGATAGTGGAGGTCTGGCATGAGCTGTGTTCCATCATCGGGGACCTGCAGTCTCACTTACAGACGCAACAGCCGTAAATGCACAGTCAGTTCGCACCACCGACCGTACAGTCAGAGCAACTTACTGAGATGAT
>JAIBJL010000307.1 GCA_020029545.1 Gammaproteobacteria bacterium | reverse complement strand
GGTGGTTCGCGAATCCGCTGCCGTCACCGAGAAAGGACGGCTGCGATCGTGGGCCACATCGAAGACGGCGCGCCCCGACTGCAAAGTCACGAGCCGCCGGTCGTCACGCAGGCTTACCTGTATGCGCGATGCCACGTCGAGCTGCACGATCGAGCCGTCTGCGAGTGTCACGGTGCGTGTTCGATCGAGCGACGTCTCGTAAGCGATGCTTGGGGGTTCGCGATCCATGAGGCCAGGCAGTACCCGCACTGCAATCGCAGCCAGCGCGACACTTGCCGCCAGCGCGGCAGGTACGAACCAACGCGGCCTGCGCTGTACAGGGCCGACCGTCGACGACGTTGCCGCCGTGTCGAGATCTGCGGAGTCTTCGCATGGCTCATCCCCGTCATCCGCAGCCACCGTGTTGCGCGCGAGCCGCGCCAGCGCCTGTAGCCGCGGATCGACCGCGAGGCGATTCAGCTGACGTTGGGTACGTTCCGCCATGGCATAGGCGCGCGCATGGGCGACGTCGCTACGCCGCCATTGTTCGAACGCCATGCGGTCCTGCGACGTGCAATCAGCCGCACGCAGACGCGCATGCCAGCGCGCCGCCTGTTGCAGCGTTGCTTCTGTGATTTCTCCTTCCATCGAGCCTAAGACGACAGTCCCGCGCTCCCCCCTACCTTTTTCATGCAAATTGCCAGCGCATGGCTGATATGTTTCTCGACCATCTTCACCGAAATGCCACAGTGCGCGGCGATTTGCGGATAGGTCATGCGTTCGACGCGACTCAGCAGGAATACCTGCCGGCATTTCGGCGGCAGTTGTTCGATGGTACCGTACAGAATGTCCAGATCCTGCTGTGCAGCGATCTCGCGATCGGCGGACGGTTCGTGCGAAGCGAGTTCCAGCCCATCGATCGACAACTGATCCGAGACCCGGCGTGCCTGTTCCGAGCGTCCCAGATCGTTGGCTACGTTGATTGCGATTCGAAACAGCATGGAAGATGGCGACTGGATCTTTTGCGAGCCTTCATACTGCATCATGCGGATGTAGGCTTCCTGAGCGATATCCGCGGCATCTTCCTTCACCCGCAACCGTTGACGCAGGAACCGGATCAACGAGTCGTGATAGCGACGAATGGTCTCCGGTACCGATAGCACGGCACACTGGCGATCGCTACCCAGCACCAGCTCACTGGCGACTGCATCGTCTGAACTCACGCTCATGAAGGTACCCGCGGCCCATCCCGCCTTGGAGATAAGCAGGATGCGTGCCAGGGCACAGACGTCCGCCGTCGACCCGGCCTGGCAAGGAGCGGCTCGCGTGTTCGGTGCAGTCGTTTGCAGGTTCCAACGAAGTAACGTAACAGTGGGCCGTGTCTGCGCTTTTTCGCCATGGTTGAAACGCGTCCGAAGGATTTGTTCGCGCTCCGCAACAGATGAAATTTTTCTCAACGGGGAACTTTTCGGCACTCATTACGTAGTGCACGGGCCTCGATCCACTGCTCTGCCGCAGTGCTGCACTGGCCCAACGCTTGTCAACAAAAGTGCAACACGCGCAGCCCTGCCATGTTTCTTGACCACGCACTCAAGTATCGGCGGCGCCTGTGATTCGCGGAGCAATCTCCAGGGGCAGCACTTCAAGCCGGGAGCAGCGGATTTACGATTCTGATGCCGGCGCCCGCATCTGCATCGTGGGCCCCGCATCTGCATCGTGGGCTTAGACGAGAATGTTCGTGTCAACGAAGACGGCGTCGCTCATGCAGCTCATCACGATGCAAAGGAGTGCCACCCAGCGCCAAGGACGTGGAGAAGAGCGTGACGGCGCGCTTGCGAGCCGCGACATAATGCGCATCCTCCGCGACAAGTTCGCGCAACGCATCGGCCAATAGCGCGCTCACGCTGCGCCCCCTGCGCGCTAGCGGTATCTCGATTCGATCAGTGTGAGCACTTTGTCCAGCGCACCGCGATTTGCCGCGACGGCTGCTTGCCCGCGCAGTCCCATTGTCTGCCGTTGCACGCCGTCGTTTGCCAGTGCGCAGAGTGCTTGCGCCAGCTCATGTGTCGAGCCGACCGACTGCGCAGCGCCCGCATCGATCAGCATCCGTGCGATGTCCGGTGCATTGAAATTATGCGGTCCCATCAGCACCGGGAGCCGCAGAGCGGCCGGCTCCAGCAGATTGTGACCTCCCACGGGAACCAGTGTGCCACCGACGAACGCCACATCGGCCGCAGCGTAAAACATCTGCAATTCGCCCATGGTGTCGACCAGCAAGACACCGTGTTCGCGAGTCACCGCTTGGTCCGCGGAACGCAAAGCAAATGACACGCCCTGTGCGGTCAACCAGTTTCGCACCTCGTTAAAGCGCTGCGGATGCCGCGGTACCAGTACCAGCAACGCACTCGGCACGCGCTCGCGCAACTGCAGGTGCGCATCGAGCACGCTCTGCTCTTCCACCGGATGCGTGCTGCCTGCCGTCCATACGAAGCGCTCTGCAAACTGCGCCTCGCGCACGTTGCGGCCGCGCGCCGTGATGTCCGCACCGATTTCAAGATCGAACTTGATATTGCCGGCAATGACGAGGCGTTCGCTCGCCGCCCCGAGCGCCATGAAACGCTCCGCATCGGCCTGCGTCTGCACGGCGATGGCAATATCTGCAGACCACAGCTGTCGAAACAGACCCGCAGCCCAGCGCAATCGCCGTGCCGACCGCGCCGACAAGCGGGCACTCGCCATGATCATGGGTATGCCACGTTGCGCACAGCCGCGATAGAGATGCGGCCACACTTCGGTTTCCAACACGATGGCGATTCGGGGTCGCACACGATTCAGAAAGCGTCGTACGCAATCCGGGGTGTCGTAAGGCAGATAGGCATGCGACACATCCGCCTTGAACAACTCGCGCACTCGCTGCGCACCGGTGGGCGTCGCCGTGGTCACCAGCAAGGGCACCTGGGGATGGCGCCGCCGCAGTTCGCGCACCAGCGGCGCGGCCGCCTGCACCTCTCCCATGGATACGGCATGCACCCAGATCGGCGCCCGATCGAAACGCAACCGCGTGAATCCCAGCCGCTCGCCGAACCGCTCGCGATAGGCGGGATCGCGCCAGCCACGCCAGACCAGCACCAACAGCGCCAGCGGCGTCAGCAGATAGATCAGCACGGTATATAGAAGCAGCAGCATCGGGTGGCGAAAGTACAGGAGTTGCAAGGGCCTTGAAACCCAATGCCACTGACTTGGTTCATGGGCCTAGGGCGTGGGGCCTGGGCAGGAACTCGAATTCAAGGCGTCGCAGCGCATACGCCGATCCGTTTCCTACCCGGCCCCCACGCCCCAGGCCCTGTTCGTCGCTGCAATGGTGGCGCTCGCTGCGAAGTAAGCACCATTCAACCAAATGCCACTGACACGGAAATGTTTGCGCCGCTGCTCACCTCAAACCTACTGCCTTGACGCAAGGGCGTGGGGCCTGGGGCTTGGGCAGGAACTCGAATTCAAGACGTTGCAGCGCATACGCCGATCCGTTTCCTACCCCAGGCCCCACGCCCCAGGCCCTGTTCGTCGCTGCAATGGTGGCGCTCGCTGCGAAGTAAGCACCATTCAACCAAATGCCACTGACTTGGAAATGTTTTCGCCGCTGCTCACCTCAAACCTGCTGCCTTGACGCAAGGGCCTAGGGCCTGGGGCCTGGGCAGGAGCTCGAAATCAAGACGTCGCAGCGTACACACCGATCTCTTTCCTACCCGGGCCCCACGCCCCAGGCCCTATAGCCGCCGATCTACGCTACTATTCGCGGCCCTTGCCCCCACAGACTAACGACGACTTGAGCAAGCCCGCGCCATCCACCGCAGCGAAGCGGACGACAGCAGAAGGCAGCGGTGCCATGCCGCACGGCAAGCGCACCGGCCAGGTACCCGAACAGGTACCGCTGTACCGGTTTCTCGGTCCGCGCTATTGGCCGATATGGGCGGGGATCGCCATCATTCGACTGCTCAATCTGCTGCCGTTGCGCCTGCAGTTGTGCATCGGTCGCGGGCTCGGGCGCATCGCCTGGATGGTCAGTCGACGCGACCGCCGGGTTGCCGAAATCAATGTCGCGTTGAGCCTGCCGGAACTGGATGCCGCGGCACGCCGGCGACTGGTGCGCGAGCACTTTGCATCGCTGGGCTGTGCGTTGCTGGAAACCGGCCTGGTGTGGTGGGCGAGTTCGGCACGCTTGCGGCGCCTGATTCGCTTCGATGGCAGCGAACATCTGCAGGCGGCACTCGCGCGCGGTCGCGGCGCGTTGCTGCTCAGCGCGCATTTCACGACGCTGGAAATGGGTGCGCGCGCGCTCACGCTGCTCGGCCCGACCAGCATCATGTATCTGACACCTGCCAACGCATTGGTGGCCGAACTGTCGCGCCGCGGGCGCACCCGTCACACAGTGCAGGCCATTTCCAGCGATCAGATTCGGGACCTGCTGCAGAATTTGAAGCGCAACCTGCCGGTCTGGTATGCACCGGACCAGCGCTTCACCGACAAGAACAGCGAACTGGTCCCCTTCTTCGGCCAGCCGGCGGCGTCGAATGTGGCGACTTCGCGCTTGGCGCGGATTTCCGGCGCGACTGTGCTGCCGTATTTCCCGGAGCGGCGCAGCGACAATTCAGGCTATGTCGTCACCATTCATCCCCCCTGGGATGACTTTCCCAGCGACGATCCCATTGCGGACACGCGTCGTTTTCACGAGTTGATCGAAGCCCAGGTGCGCCGCTGTCCGGACCAGTATTTGTGGGCCTACAAACGATTTCGGCGACCGGGACCGGACGGCAATCCGTATGCATGATCCAAGAACAGTGAGTGGTGAGTGGTGAGTAGTGATTAGTGAACCGATGCTGATCAATATGATGCACGCTCTGCTATGAGCATCCCTGCACCGTTGCTGCATCCTCGCTACTGGCCGACATGGTTGGCGCTCGGCATGCTGCGCGTGTTCGAACCGCTGCCGTTTGCCCTGCTCGTGTGGCTGGGCCGCGGTATCGGTAGTGTGCTGTCGCGCCTGCCGTTGTCGCTCGTGCGCGTTGCCCGGCGCAATCTGGAACTGTGTCTGCCGCAACTGTCGCCGGCAGAGCGTCAGCGGATATTGCGCGAACATTTTCACAGCGTCGGCATCGGGCTGTTCGAAACGGCACTCAGCTGGTGGAGTGCGGACGAACGCATTCGCCGGCTGACACAACTCGAAGGACTCGAACACCTGGAAACCGCACGGGCGCAGGGACGCGGTGTGATCCTGCTCAGCGCTCACTTCACGACACTGGAAGTGGGCGCGCGGGCGATCTGCAGCCGCGTGCCGGCGAACATCATGTACCGGCCGACGAGCAACCCGGTATTGGAGCGCTTTCTGATGCGCAACCGCAGCCGGCATGCCAAACGTGCGATCAAGCGCGACGACGTGCGCACGCTGGTGACGGCACTGAAGGCGAATGAACCGGTGTGGTATGCACCGGACCAGAGTTATCGCAAGAAGGGCGCGCAGATGGTGCCCTTCTTCGGTATTGCCGCCGCCACCAACACCGCAACGTCGCGGCTCGCCCGCATGACTGGCGCGGCGGTGCTGCCGTATTTCCCGGAGCGCCTGCCCGGCTCGCAGGGATATCGCATGGTGATCTATCCACCGCTGGAGAATTTTCCCGGCGACGATCCGGCCGTGGATGCGCAGCGCTTCAACGAATTGATCGAAGCTCACGTGCGCAAGGTGCCGGCGCAGTATCTGTGGATCCATCGTCGCTTCAAAGGGCTCAGCGGCGATTACCCGGACTACTATGGGAGAAGAGGAATTTAGGCTGTGGGCTGTGGGCTGTGGGTCAGAGTGTAGCGACGGAGTTAACGATACATAGAAAGATACCGACCACACTGCACGACGCTACGCGATCTTGGTATTTGAAACCGGATACAGCGGAGCTGACCCTTGGAAGGGTCGTCATGCTGGCGTTCGCGGATAAGGGTGTTTATCCTTCCTATCCTTGCAGCGACCAACGACCACGGAGGGATGGAATGGGCGATATGTTCTTGAAGCTGGGCGATCTGAATGGCGAGTCGCAGGTAAAGGGATTCGAAAACCAGATCCAGTTGTTGTCGTGGCAATGGGGCATGACACAGTCCGGCACGATGCACCACGGTTCGGGCGGGGGTGCGGGCAGAGTGAACGTTCAGGATCTGACGTTCGAACACTATCTGGATG